>JAGWLO010000065.1 GCA_028872015.1 Burkholderiales bacterium
CGGCCACAAGCAGTCGGTGGGTGGTGCGCCCGAAAGCGGTCCGTCCTGACATGCTGCCCGGAATTCACTTTCCAGGAGCGGCTTATCGAGTCACTGCCTCGATCAGGGCAGGTTGGCAAAGCGCACGTCGGCCCTTGGTGATGGGTAACCGCGTGTTCCGAAGGCCCGACTCTCTACATTTCAAGTGGGCCGTACATCAGCGGGTAGCCTCGGCAGTTGCAGAGGCCCGGGCGATGAACGCCAGCAAAGCGGGCGTTGACTGCTTCTGGCGATGAACGACCAGATGACATTGCCGAAGTTGCCGCGGTAAGGTCGTAGCGACGCGGCACAGGCGCCCGGCCTCCAGCGCGTCGTTTACGACCCAGGTGGACAGGCAAGCGACACCCAGCCCTTCCTGCGCGGCACGCTGGATGGCTTCCGAGCTGCCCAGCTCGATGCTGCGCCTGTAAGAGCGCAGATGGGGCAGCAGGCTCTGGTCTGTGGCCTCCCGCGTGCCCGAGCCCGATTCGCGAACCAGCCAAACCGCCTCACGCAGGGTGCGCAGGGGTACACGCTCGCCTGCCGCGCTCGAGCGTGCCAGCGCACTCTCGGGTGCAGCCACGACCACCATCTCGTCCTGTAGCCATGGCGTGACCACCAGCGCTGGCTGGTGACAGGGACCCTCGATCAGCCCCACGTCGAGTTCGAAGGCGGCCACGGCATCGCAGACGGCCGCCGTGTTTCCGATCACGACCTTCGACCGCCAGGCGGTGGCGCTGCCGGGCTGCTGCGCCCCCATGAAGCCGGCGAGCAGCCTGGGCAGCACATAGTTGCCGATCGTCGTGCTGGCGCCGATGCGCAGCGCCTGCGCCTGCGCGCTGCCGTCCCGCGACATCTGCTCGATTCCGGCCGCACCGTCCAGCAAAGCCAGTGCCCGAGGCAACAAGGCCCGACCACTGTCGTTCAGCAGCAGGCGCTTGCCGGCGCGGTCGAACAGGCGCAGTGACAACAGGCGCTCCAGTTCATTGACCGCCGAACTGGTGGCCGATTGCGAGAGCGCGATCTCGGCGCTGGCCGCCGTGGTGCTGCCGCTGCGGGCCACCGCCACGAAGATCTGCAGCTGGCGCAACGTGAGCCGCAGTACGTCCATCGGGGTTGCCTTTCTGTAGCGATCAGATCGGTTGATCTTACGCAGACAACCCGTTGGACCGATCACAGGCCAAGTCCGAGACTCGCCTTGGTTCCCTCCTCTCGCCTAATGCCTGCATGACCACCACCGCACTTCGACGCACCACCGAGTCTTCAGCCGCAACGCCGCGCGCTTGGCCACGCCTGCTTCCCGGCCTGGCCCTGAGCGGCGCGCTGGCCGCTGCTGGCGTGGCGCTGGGCCGCATCGGCTGGCTGCAGGACCACGGCTTCAGCGCGCTGACGCTGGCCATCGTGTTGGGAATGATCGTCGGCAATACGGTCTATCCGCTGGTCCCGCGCTTGGCTGCTGCCAGCGGTGCCGGCGTCAACGTCTCCAAGCAGAACCTGCTGCGCCTGGGCGTGGTGCTGTACGGGCTGCGGCTGACGGTGCAGGACATCGGCCATGTCGGCATCGCGGGCGTCGCCATCGACGCATTGGTGCTGGGCTCGACCTTCGCGCTGGCCTGCTTCATCGGCACGCGCTGGTTGGGCCTGGATCGCAAGACGGCGATGCTGATCGGCGCCGGCAGCTCCATCTGCGGCGCCGCCGCGGTGATGGCTGCCGAGCCGGTGGTCAAGGCGCGCGCCGAGCAGGTGACGGTGGCCGTGGCCACGGTGGTGGTGTTCGGCACGCTGGCGATCTTCCTGTACCCGGCGCTGTTCGAACTGAACCAGCACTTGGCGCTGATTCCGGGCGGCGCCAACGGCTTCGGCATCTACGCCGGCTCGACCATCCACGAGGTGGCCCAGGTGGTGGCCGCGGCGCGTTCGGTGAGCCCGGATGCAGCCAACTCGGCCGTCATCGCGAAGATGGTGCGGGTCATGATGCTCGCACCCTTCCTGGTGATGCTGTCGGCCTGGCTGGCGCGCGACGACAAACGCCACGCCGAGACGTCGACCGGAACCGACCAGGCCAGAGGCAAGCTCGCCGTGCCCTGGTTTGCCTTCGGCTTTGTCGCGGTGGTGTTGTTCAACTCGCTGCAATGGCTGCCGGCCTCGGTGGTGGCGGTGACGACCGAGATCGACACCGCACTGTTGGCCATGGCCATGGCCGCGCTTGGCCTGGCCACACACCTCGGCGCTATCCGTAAGGCCGGTGCCAAGCCGCTGCTGCTGGCGCTGATCCTGTTCGGCTGGCTGATCGTCGGCGGTGCATTGATCAACCGCTGGGTGCCGGCCCTGCTGGGCTGAAGCCTCGAATTCACGGCCCAACGGAATACGCCGCCGGCATTCAACGTCCACCAGAGCCAGCCTGTTTCCCTTTTCATCCCTTCACGATAGACATCCCATGCACACCTTCTTCCGCACCACCGCGCTTGCCTTGTGCAGCAGCTTCGTCCTCGTGGCGGCCAGCCTGCCTGCAGGCGCCGCCGAAGCCGCCCCGGCACGCGTCACCTTCGACGGCCAGATCCGCAACAACTCGCTGGCACTGAGCCCCGACGAGTCCACCGCCGTCGCGTCCTACAGCGAACGGCCCGATCTCATCGTCTACGACCTGGTCACCGGCGCCGTGCGCGGTGTGCTGCGCGGCTACGTCACGCCGCGCAACATCGTCTTCGCGCCCGACGGCAAGAGTTTCTATGTCTCCGACAGCAGCCTGGGCACGGTGACGCGCCTGGACACGGCCACGCTCAAGCCGCTCGCCGCTGCGTCGACACTGGCCGCCGGCCCCGGCGCCTTCGGCACCGCGCTCAGCAAGGACGGCAGTTCGCTGTATGTCAACAACCAGGCCAGCAGCACGGTGACGCGTCTGGACACCGCCAGCGGGCAGGCCAAGGTCGTGATCACCGGCTTTGCGCAGCCGCGCCAGGGCGTGCGCCTGAGCCCGGACGGTACCAAGCTCTACGTCACCAACTTCCTGGGCGACAAGGTCACCATCGTCGACACGCAGACCGACAAGATCGAGGGCGAGATCACGGGCTTCAACAAGATTCGCGCCATCTCGGTCACTGCCGACGGCAAGACCCTGTTCGCGGCCAACAGCGGCAGCAACGACATCGCGGTGGTGGACATCGGCGCACGCCGCGTCACCGGCACCGTGCCGGTGGGCCGCGACCCCTACGGCGCCGCGCTCACGCCGGACGGCCGCTTCGTCTACTCGGGCAACCTGGCCGACAACACGGTGTCGGTGATCGACGTCGCCACGTTGAAGGTGGTCGCCACCATCGCCGGCTTCAAGCAGCCGCGCCAGGCCATCGTCTTCACCCGCGACGGCCAGACCGCCTACGTGCTGAACGAGGACCTGAGCATCTCCAAGGTCGAGCGCGCCGGGCGGCGCATCGTCACCACGTTGGCCGCACCGCAGGCGGTGGCAGCGTACTGAATCGCCGGCCCACGGCCCAGGATGAAGCGCCTGAGCCGGCGTCCGCTGATCAGCGTGACTCCGCGCTCAATGCACCTGGAAACGTCGTCGCGGCACCGGCCGCATCCGCCCTCGGTGGAGGGTGTGGAGCGCATCGACACGGGCGCCCCGGCCATGGTGCAAGGCCAAGAACTTTCAAAGCTTGCGCAGGCGGTGGGATGCTGCCCACCGGGGCGTTATTCCAATGTCCGCAGGGCATTCACGGGCGGCGTGCCGCGCCCCGGGATGGCGGTAGCGGTGAAGGGGTGAAGGGGTGAAGGATTTTTTGCGTGGATCGGAATAGACCGCACAAAGGTTCCGTCTGCCCTTGTGTCGGGACCTCACGGACCCTTCATCGTCCACCGATCACCACTCACTTCACATCAAACCCTCAACGGAGCCCACCATGTTCAAGACCCTCGCCCGCACTTTCACCTTCGCCGCTA
Source organism: Burkholderiales bacterium (assembly GCA_028872015.1). GTDB lineage: Bacteria > Pseudomonadota > Gammaproteobacteria > Burkholderiales > Burkholderiaceae_C > Rubrivivax. The sequence goes on from JAGWLO010000065.1 coordinate 3,955, forward strand.
CCGCCCTGACCCTTGCCGCCGGCAGCGCCTTCGCCGCCCCTTCCGACGACGCCCGCACGCACTTCCAGGCAATCGCTTCGGGCGACACGCAGATCGTGATGCGCGGCTACGCTGACCAGGCCCAGCTGAACTGGGTCGGCGGCCCGCTGGACGGCACCTACGCCACCACCGACGCCATCCGCGGCACCTGGGAAAAGTTCGGCAAGGCCGTCGGCCCGCTGAAACTCACCATCGGCTCAATCGAAGAGTCGGCCAACCCCAAGGGCGCCACCGTCTCGGCCAACGTCGTCTTCGAAGGCAAGATGCCCATCAAGGTGCGTTACGTGCTGACCTACCGCGAAGGCAAGATCGTCAGCGAAACCTGGCAGATCGACCCCAAGCTGGCAGTGGCTGCGGCTTACTGAGCCACCCGCTCAGCCCATCAGCACTCTACCCAGGACGCCCCCATGAAACATCTCCCCACCTTGGCCGCGATGCTCATCGCCACGGCTTCCTTCGCGGCGCCGCCGACGAGCTCCATGGCGGCCGACGTGCCGGCCAAGCTCGCCAACGGCGTGCTCGTCGACGCCAAGGGCATGACGCTCTACACCTTCGATAAGGACATGGCCGGCAGTGGCAAGAGCGCCTGCAGCGGCCCCTGCGCGGCGCTGTGGCCGCCCGCAATGGCTACCGCCGGCGACCAGCCCGCCGGTGCGTACACGATCGTCGTGCGCGACGACGGCGCGCGCCAGTGGGCCTACAAGGGCAAGCCGGTCTACACGTACCAGGCCGACCAGAAACCCGGCGACCGCGCCGGCGACAACTTCAAGGGCGTGTGGCACATCATCAAGGAATGACCTCTGTCGACGATCCACACCCAGCCCCGCAGGCCGCGAGCCGCCGATGCAAGACGACTCCAACCTGCTGAGCTGGGTGCCGCGCCTGCGCCGCTATTCCCGGGCGCTGGTGAACAACCATGAAGATGCCGACGACCTGGTGCAGGACACGCTGGAGCGGGCCTGGGCCAAGTCGGGCCTATGGGGCGGCGTGGCCGATATGCGCGCCTGGCTCTTCAGCATCATGCACAACCTGCACGCCGATGGCGTGCGCCGGCCCAGGCTGCACACCGTGACCATGGACGACGACACCCCCGAGGTGCCGGTGGCGCCGACGCAAGGTGACAGGCTGGCGGTGCTGGACCTGCAGGCCGCGCTGGACCTGCTGCCCGTCGAGCAGAAGGAAGTGCTGCTGCTGGTGGCGCTGGAAGACATGGCCTACGCCGACGTGGCGCAGGCCCTGGGCATTCCTATCGGCACGGTGATGTCGCGCTTGTCGCGCGGCCGTGAACGCCTGCGCGGCCTGATGGAAGACCGCGCCGAGCCCGTGCGGCTGAAGGTCGTCAAATGACAGCACAACGAAGCACTCCATGAGCACCGACCGTCTACCACCGCCCACCTCCCCGGTCACCGAGGCCGACCTGCATGCGTTCGTCGATGGCCACCTGCCCGCAGAGCGCCAGACCGCGATCGCTGCATTCCTGGCCGCGCGTCCCGACGACGCGCAGCGCGTCGAGGCCTACCGCGCGCAGAAGCGAGAACTGCACGCCTTGTTTGACCCGGTGCTGGACGAGCAGCCGCCGCAGCGCCTGCTCAAGTCGGCGGGCCCACGCACCGTGTCGCCGACGCCCTGGTACCTGCAACGCCTGGCTGCCGGGCTCGCCATCGCCGTGATCAGCGGCGCCACTGGTTGGGGGTTGCGTGGTGTCGGGTCTGGCGCCGGTGCAGGTGTGGGCGGTGACGATGTGGCCCGCACGGCGGCCGTGCAACAGGCCCCAGGTGGTTTGACCTTGGTGTCTGCCGGCGGCTTTGCGCAGCGTGCCGCCGTTGCGCACGCCGTCTACAGCGCCGATGTGCGGCGGCCCGTGGAAGTGGACGCGGCGCACGAAGACCAACTCGTGGCCTGGCTGTCCAAGCGCATGGGGGCGCCCATGAAGCCGCCGCACCTGCAGAGCCAGGGCTACACGCTGGAAGGCGGGCGCCTGCTGCCCGGCGGGCAGGGGCCGGTGGCGCAGTTCATGTATCGCGACGAGCAGGGCAGCAAGCTGACGCTCTACGTGTCCAACGACGTGGCCGACCTGGGCAGCGCCGCGGGTCCGGGCGGGGCTGCGAAGCCGGGCGCGAAGAACGCCGACACCGCCTTCCGCTTCGCCAAGGAAGGCGCCGTCAACGTGTTCTATTGGGTCGATGGGCCCTTCGGATATGCGCTGTCGTCCGATGCCGACCGCAGCGTGCTGGCGCGGGTGTCGGCCGAGGTCTACCAACAGCTGGGCGCCCCGCGCTAAAGGCGACAGCAAGCCCCGCGGCGCGGGCGATTTGCACCGCCATGGAATGAAACGCCCTGCAGCGCGCTCTTGGCTGCGAGCGCCTGACGCACCGACACCGCCCGTCGTTGGGTGCGAGGTCACGCGTCACACGCCGCCGTCCACCTTTGCACTGAACACAGAAAGCACCCATAAGCACACAACGTCGCGACATCCTCAAATACTCGCTGGCCGCCGCTGCAGCCAGCGCGCTTCCCGCAGTGCAAGCACAGGTGCCAGCCGCACCCGGCACCGGGTCAGGTACTGGAGCAGGCCCCGGCATCGACCCGCGCGACTGCGTTTTCCTCACCAATGAAGACTCCAACACGCTGGTCGTCATCGACCCCAAGACCAACACCGTCGAGAGCACGATCAACCTGACCAGCTTCGACGAAGACCCGCGGCCGCCATTCCGCTACGTCACCGCCGGCGTGGCGCCGACGCACGCGGCGATGATCCACAAGCCGCTGTACCACGGCTGCATCGACGCCCACGGCGCCGTGCCCTCGCCCGACGGCCGGCTGCTATCCACCAGCGGGCGCGGCTCGAGCAACATCTACCTGATCGACGCCGAGCAGCGCCGCGTCATCGGCAACACGCCCAACCCGGCGGCCGGCCCGACCACCAACCCTGAGCGGCTGGGCAGCGGCCTGCTGCTGGGCCGCGAACCGCACGAGCCCACCTTCACGCGCAATGGCAAGGAGCTGTGGGTGACGCTGCGCGGTGAAGACCGCATCGCCATCCTCGATGTCGACCGCGCGGTGCGCCAGTTGAATGGCGCCGACAGCGCGGGTTCGACGGCCGTGCGCCAGTTCCTGCCGACGCTGAACGGCCCGGCCCAGGTGTGGTTCAACCGCGAAGGCACGCTGGCCTTCGTGGCCAGCCAGAAGGTGTCGCAGGTCGACGTGTTCCGCGTCAACCCGGGCGCCGACGGCCACAGCCAGCCGCAGCGCGTGACGACCCTGGACATCAGTGTGCAGGACAAGCCCGGCTTCACGCCCTTCCTGAAGACCACGCCTGACGGCGCCGAGGTGTGGTTCTCGCACAAGCTGGCCGACGCGCTGTCGTGCCGCTCGACGCAGGGCGGCTTCGAACTCGTCGACAGCGTGTCGCTGGGCATGGGCGCGCGGCCCAACCACGTCGAGTTCGTCAGCAATGTGCGCGGCAGCGTGGTCTACGCCAGCCTGGCGCGCATCGACGGTGGCGGGCCTGACCTTCTCTCACGCCAAAGCCTTCGCATCGGCGCACAGCCCCGCGATGGTCTCGACGACCCCCTTCACCTTGAAGGGCTTAAGTAGCAGGCGACGCACATCCAGTTCACGCAGCCGCATGGCCAGCCCGGCGTCGCAGCCATCGGCGGTCACAGCCACCGGCGTGGCCGAGTCGCTGAGGCAGTTGCCGCGACGCAGGCCTTCCAGATACTTCAGGGCCTCGCCCTCAGGATCCAGGGATACCAGGATCGCGTCGAACGGCACCCTCGCCAGTTCCAGGGCCGCGCGATCCAGCGACGTGGCCTCCTGCACCTGCGCAAGACCCAGCTCTCGCGCCACGCTGGCCACCGTTCGCCGCAGGAGGAAGTCGGGTTCTACCAGCAGCAGCTGTGGCAGGCCGCGGCTGCTGTTCAAGTTTGGGCCCCTGGCGCCAGTTCACTCTCGACCAATGCGCGCAGCGTATCGAGGATGGCGCGGTCCACCGCATCCAGGCCGCGCGGGCGGGTGTCGATCAGGCACAGCGTGCCCACCCGCTGCCCGTCAGGCGCGCTCAGCGGCGAGCCGGCGTAGAAACGTACGTGTGGAGGGCCGGTGACCAGCGGGTTGTCGGCGAATCGCGCGTCCTGCCAAGCGTCTTCAACGACGAACAGCTGCGGCTTGAGGATTGCATGCCCACAGAACGAGACGTCACGCTCGGTCTCGCACAGGTCGGTTCCCACGCGCGACTTGATCCATTGGCGATGGCTGTCGACCAGGCTGACCAGCACGATGGGGACGCCGAATTCGGACGCGGCAAAGGCGGCGATGCGGTCGAAGCGCTGCTCGGGGGGCGTGTCCAGGATCAGCAGATCGCGCAGCGCCTGCAGGCGATCCGATTCGTTGTCGGGCAGTGGGGCGGCAAGCATTGTTGTTAGTAAGGCGCGGTGGCGAGTGGACGTCAAGCGGCGTCGCAGTCGCGAACCCTTTACGGATATCGGCCTCTGATGCTGGTGCTGTAGGGCCTTCGTGCACGCGACGTCTGCGGCGAGGCCGCCAACGGGTGCCTGTGTGGGGGTCCGACCGGCAGCTTCGTGGATCCGAGATCAAGACAGCGCATGTCTCTTCAGGGTCGATTTGGAGCGATGAGGGATCGCTTTCAGCCCTGCCCGTCCAGCCTTCCTCGGTCGCCAGCCCGCAGCCGCCGCGGGTCAGCGGTCGCTCGCGGCTATCCCAGCCGCCGCCATCAACGTCGCGGCGACCTTGAACGGCCGGTCCGGAGCTGCGGCGTCGACCTCAACACCGAGGGGAGCCATACGCGATGTCCGGAGAGCAGACCATCATCGGCGGTAGTCGGCCATGACCCGACGGTCGCAACCGACCGCTCCGAAGACGCCTGCCGTGAACACGGATACCGGGGCGCTGGTGTCGTGGGCAGATCCCGTCAGAGCCACACGACATCTGCTGTCTCCTGAGGTGGCATCAAGGAGTATCGCCAGACCGGCCCGCGGAGACGGAATGGCTTATGAGGTCCAAAGCTGGGACTACGCATTCTCGCCAGTTCTTGATGCACAACGCCAAACACCCGAGGGCACCGAGCGATCACACGCGACGCCGGCGTGGGCGCCGGCGGCCTCGGGTCTGACTGATGCCATCGAACAGGCAAGATGGTTTCAGGCCTACGTGGATCGCAGTCGATCGAGATTTGGGCGGGTGCCCCCCTCGCCGGCAAGTCTGCCCAGACAGCCAAAGGGCCAGCCGGTGACTCGCGGCGTTCGCTCAGCGCAGCGCCGCCTTGATCATTGCGGCCAGCGACGTGGTCGGGCGCCCGATCAGCTGGCTGAGCTGACGCTGGTCGTCGAATAGCGCGCCCATGGCAGCGCCTGCATCTGAATCGGCCAAGACGTTTGCAAACATCGGCGGCAAGCGAGCGGCTTCCAGGGTCGCCTGATACTCGGCTCGCGGCATGTCCACATAGGGGACGGCCATGCCAGATTGCCGGCTCAACTCGGCTGCAAATTCAGCGAGCGTGTAGGACTCGTCGCCCGCGAGCTCATAGGTGAGCGTCCAGCCATCCCACCTTGTGTGTCCCTGATCTGGCGCTGACGATGGTGTCCACCTATTCGATTGGTGGACACCTATGCACTCCAACCCTGCTCCCCGCCGGCGGCACAGTGCCGAACTCAAGACGAAGGTACTGGCGGCCTGCAACGAGCCTGGCGCATCCATTGCCGCTGTCGCACTGTCGCACGGCCTGAACGCCAATCTCGTTCGCAAGTGGCTAGTGGGCCGTGGTCTCAAGCGCACGGGCATCACGGCGCCGGGTGCCGTGAAGACGTCGGCTGCCGGGACCAAGCTGCCCGATGCGGCCCCCTTGCTCGCTGCCGATGCCCAGTTCCTGCCGATCGAGTTGGCCGTGCCTGTCCCTGCCGCGCGCGCCGAGTCCGTCCGCCTGGCCGACACCACCCCTGTGGTGCCCGAGCCCATCGCCATCGAACTGCGCCGAGGCGCATTGCACTTGAGCGTGCGCTGGCCGACATCGGCTGCCGCCGACTGCACGGCCTGGCTGCGCGAACTGAGTTCGGGACTGCTCAAGTGATCCGCATCGATCGCCTGTGGCTGTGCAGCGCGCCGGTGGACATGCGTGCCGGCGCCGAGCGGCTGCTGGCCTGCGTCGTGCAAGTCACCGGTGCTGCCCACGCGCACCACGGCTACCTGTTCGCCAACGCACGCGCCACGCGCATCAAGCTGCTGGTGCACGACGGCTTCGGCGTGTGGTGCGCAGCGCGGCGTCTGAATACCGGGCGCTTCGTCTGGCCGCGCGAGGCTGCGGCCACACCACTGTCGCTGACCCAGGCGCAGTTCGACGCCCTGGTCGTGGGCCTACCCTGGCAGCGCCTGCCCGAGATGAGCGTGATCACGCGCGTGTGAGGATCGCTGCCGTCTGGCGGGCACCGGTCGGCAGCAGGTTGACAGGACATCTGCCCATGGTGCGAGGCCGCTGAGATCGGGATCATCCAGCGCATGCTCGGCATGCGTGATCTCAAGGCCCAGGACCTGCACGGTCTGACGCCCGAGGCCATCAAGGCACTGGCCGCGCAGATGCTTGAGCACATCGAGCGCCAAGCCAGCGAGCTCGAGCGCCGGCAACAACTCATCGAGCGCAAGGACCGCGACATCGCCTGGCGCGATGCCAAGCTGGAGAAGGTCAACTTCGAGCTGGCGCGTCTGAAGCGCTGGAAGTTCGGCGCCAAGACCGAGGCGATGAGCGCCGAGCAGCGCCGCCTGTTCGAGGAGACGCTGGCCGAGGACGAAGCGAGCTTGCAAGCGCAACTCGAACGGCTGCGCGAAGAAGCTGCTGCTCAGGCGCCAGCCAGGCCCAAGACGCCGCCGCGTCGTCCCCGTCGAGAGGCGCTGCCCGCCCACCTGCGCCGCGTCGAGCATCACCACGAGCCCGAGAACACCACCTGCACAACGCCGCAGTGCGGTGCGCCGATGACGCGCATTGGCGAGGATGTCAGCGAGCGGCTGGACATCGTGCCGGCCGAATTCTTCGTGCACCGGCACATCTACGGCAAGTGGGCGTGCCGCTGCTGCCAGACCCTGAAGCAGGCGCCGGCCGCCCCCGAGGTGATCGACGGCGGCATGCCGGCCAGCGGGCTGCTGGCGCACACGCTGATCAGCCGCTTCGCAGACCACCTGCCGTACTACCGGCAGGAGACGATCAACGCCCGCTCTGGCGTGCACACGCCGCGCTCGACGCTGGCGGCCTGGGCCGGCCAGGCCGGCGCGGCGCTGGAGCCCCTGTACGACGCGCACAAGCGCTTCGTGCTGGGCTGCCGGGTGCTGCACGGTGACGAGACGCCGGTGGCGCTGCTGGACCCCGGGGCTGGCAAGACGCGGCGGGCCTATGTCTGGGCCTACGCCAGGAGCCACCACGATCCGACGCCCGGCGTGGTCTACGACTTCTGCCTGGGGCGCGGGGCGCAGTACCCCGTGGCCTTCCTCGGCGGCGACGAGCGCATGGGCCAGCGGCGATGGGCGGGCACACTGCTGACCGACCGCTACAGCGCCTACGACACGGTGCTCGACGTGCGGGTCTACCCAGACCGCCGAGCTGCGGCCTGCGTGGCACACGCCAGGCGCAAGTTCGACGAACTGGCCAAGGCCGCAGTGAGCCCGCTGGCCGAGGAAGCGATCCGGCGCTTCGCGCGCATCTATGAGATCGAGGCCGAGCTCGGCCGCCTGCAGGACGACGAACGGCAGCAAGCACGCCAAGAACTGGCCAAGCCGCTGTGGGGCAAGCTCAAGAAGTGGCTCGAACTGGAGCGACAGCTCGTCGCCGACGGGGGCACAACGGCCGGGGCCATCGACTACACGCTCAACCACTGGCCCGCGCTGACGCGTCACCTCGACGATGGCGCCGTGCCCATCGACAACAACCATCTGGAGCGGCAGATCAAGCCCTGGGCGATGGGGCGCAAGGCGTGGATGTTCGTGGGCAGCGAACTGGCCGGGCAACGAGCGGCGATGGTGATGAGCCTGGTGCAGTCGGCAAGACTCAACGGGCACGATCCCTGGGCCTACCTCAGCGACGTGTTGCGGCGGCTGCCCGCGCAGCTCAACAGCCGCATCGAGGAGCTGCTGCCGCACCGGTGGACGGCGCCGGCGCAGCACCGCGATACTGCGCGGCCATGAGCATCGACATCAGCAAACTCGACGAAGCCGAGCTGGTGGATCTGAACCGGCGGATCGTGGCGCGCCTGAAGTACATGCAGGAGGCGCGCACGCACCATCAGATGCTGCGCTTCGACGTTGGAGACCGCGTGCGCTTCCAGCCGCCGGGACACGATCCGAAGACGGGCGTGATCGTCAAGCACAACCGCAAGACCGTGACCGTCGTCACCGACGATCACCACCAGTGGAACGTCGCGCCAGTGTTCCTCAGCCGAGTGATCGAACCGCCCTCGGCCGAGAACGCAAGCCCGGCTCGGATCGTACGGCTGCCGACGAAAGGGTAGCTCCGCAGGAGCAGTCAAGGTGGCGCCGCTGGACGCTCACGCTCATAGAGCTTGCCAGCCTGATCGTCCAGAGTCAGAACCTGCGCGGCGGCGGCTGCATAGTCCGCGCGAGGTGCCGAGGCGATGCGCCCCTGTCCCGCGCTGCCGATGTAGGCGCCATGCTCAAGGGCGGCTGGAATGCTGGCGAGGTAGTTCTCGGTGTACCAACTGTTTCGCAGCAGCGCGTAGGGCACCCCGGACGACTTGAGCACTGCTTCGGTGGCCTGATGTTCGGCAGCCAGGCCCAGGGAAGAGGTGTCGGCGTGCAGCAGGCTGGTGTAAGCCACCAGGGCCACCTGTGCCCGCTTGGCGGCTTCGATCACGTTGAAATGCTGCTCGGCGCGTTGACCCACCGCGCTGGATGAAATCAGCAACACCTTCTCCGCGCCCTTGAAGGCCGCGCCAAGGGTGGCCGGCTTGTTGTAGTCAGCCTGCCGAACCTGTACGCCAAGCGCAGCAAGGTCCGCGGCGCGCTCGGGCCGCCGCACGGCAGCGACGATACGGGAGGCCGGCACCTTGGCCAGCAGCGACTGGGTGACGAGGCGGCCCAGTTGGCCCGTGGCTCCGGTGACGACGATCATGATGGAAACTCCATTGCAGACTTGCGCCATTGAACGGGACTTCAGTGTCTGCGCCGGCGCACCCCGTCGCGAGGTTCATTCGCACCAAAAAATGGTCATAATCGTTCGCGTCGTCTCGTTCTTCCTCGACCTCGATCAGATGACTGACACCATAAGCCGTGGCGAAGGACTGCGAGAAACCGCCTTCTCCAATCGACGGCTTGCACGGCTGGGCGTCGAGGTGATGACGCTGGAGTCGCTGTGGCGACGAGTTCCACGCCAGAAGATGGCGCGACCCGAGCGCGTCGACTTCTTCATGCTGCTTCTGGTCGAACGCGGCCGAGGCACCCACATGGTGGACTTCACGGCGTTTCCGCTGCAGTCGCGCAGCCTCGTGTTCGTGCAGCCTGGCCAGGTACAGCAGTGGAATCCACACACCGGCCTGAAAGGACTCATGCTGATGGTGGATCCGCCAGTCATGAACCCGGACACTACGCGCAGCGCCCTGCAGCACACCTTGGCCCGCGAGTGGCAGTCGTGGCCGGTCAATGCCAGGTTGCCTGCCAGCGCAGAGCCGGCGGTCCGCCAGTGGTTTATTCAGTTGACTGAAGAGGTTGCGCGCTTTGACGACACAGAGCTGTCCATCGCAATGATGCGCAGTCTGATGTCATGCCTGCTCTTGCAGGTCGCCCGGATTCACTCGCAGGCCGCGGTGTCGGTGGACCGTCAGCAGCACAACGCGCCAGCCCTGCTCAGGCTGCTGCGTTCCGCCATCGAGGACCACCTGCGCGCAAGGCCCACCGTGCAGGTTCTGGCGTCTGAGCTTGGTTACTCCGTCAGCACGCTCAATCGTGCGTGCCTGGCGACGGAGGGGCGCAGCGCCAAGGCGGTGATCGATCACCGGGTGGCACTGGAGGCCAAGCGATTGCTGGTCCACAGCCGTGACGCCGCGGGCCAGATCGGCGTGTCGCTCGGCTTCTCGGAGCCCACCAATTTTCTGAAGTTCTTCAAGCGCGTGGTGGGCTGCACGCCCGACGCCTTTCGTCAGAAGTACACCAGAACCGTGTGAAGGCACTCACGCCGGCAGTGCACGGCGGGGCGCCCGTTCCCCTCAGGCCAGTCGCTGACCTGAGGGGGGATTCAGGTCACTGCGGCCACTTCAGGTCGCCCTTGACCACCTTCGCACCCAGTTCAAGCCACGAAGCATCGGCAAGCTTCGGGTACGCCTGTTCCATGGCGGCGACGAGCTCACTCGCGTCGTTGGCACGGCGAGCCTCGGTCTCAAATGTGTTCAAGTAGTCGGCGGTGAAAGTGACGGCAGAAAGCCCTGCAGGCGGCGCACCCAGGTAATGGCCGGGGACGACCCGTTTGGGTTCAAGCGCTTCGATCGTCTTGAGCGTGGCCTGCCACTGCGCCCGCGATGTCGGCGTCTGGGTGTCGGCCACCCAGACATGGGTGCCGCTGAACACCACGGCACCCCCCACGACAGCCCGCAGTGAGGGAATCCACACATAGCTTCGATCGGGGGTAGGTCCGTCCAGACCTTCGATCTGCAGCACCTTGCCTTCCAGCAAGATGCGGCTTCCCTTGAGCACTTCCGGCAGTATCAGTTTGCGCGGCGCATTCTCCTTCAGCATGGGGCCCCAGTAGGCCAGTTTGCGGTCCTTCAGTACCCTGATGGCTGCCACGGTCGGCGCGGTGGCAACGATCCGGACCTTGGGGAAGGCTGCCTGGATCACGTCGAGGCCGAAGTAGTAGTCCGGATCGCTGTGGCTAATGTAGACCGTGGTCAATCGCTTGCCACTGGCCTTGATCATGCCAACCAACGCCTCGGCATCGTTGCGCTGGAACTGTGCATCGATCAGGACAGCGTCATGTTCTCCGCTGACGATCTCGGATGAAACCGGAAACATGCTCGCTGCGCCCGGGTTATAGACATCGAGGGTGAGCGGCGCGGCGCTGGCGATACTTGCTAAGGCCGCGAAGGCGGCAGCTACGATTTTCTTGATGAGCATGGTGGACCCTTGGTTTAGATGACTATTGAGCGATGCCCAGCTGCTTCATGAATCTCGCGTTGTCCCAGAAGAAGAACTCCTGGTCCATCGCCGAGCCGGGCCCATGGTTCACGTTGGCCATCAGGTTGGCGGTGAGGACCGAAGTCATTCGGAACTTCATATCGAGTGCGCCGCGATGAAGCGCTGCAGTGTCTTGCTGGGTCTCCAGTGTCTCGATCGGCAGCGATCCGAGCGAGGTGAGTTCGCGTCAAGCGATGGTCAAAACCGTTCGCTCTTTCGCCAGTGACCCACACTCATTCCGAGCGACTCATTGCCTTGGCAAGATCTTCCCGGTACCGGTCCGAGGCCCGCGACGGGCGCAAGCCGCTTAACGGCCCGGGGCCCAGGCGCGGCGATTCATGGCCTCACGGGCGCCGGGACCAGATCGGCAGCCGTTCGCGCTGCGATTCTTCGTCGAGAAGGTGTTGCACCGGCTTGACGAGGTCGCTGCGGCTCAGGATGCCGACCAGGCGCCGCGACTCGAGATCGGCGACCACCGCCAGCCGCTGCAGCCCGGCGCGGGCCATGCGCTGCGCCGCGGCGCGGCAGGTCTCGCCGGGCAGGGCCAGTGCCGCCGGGTCGGCCGTGACGAGCTCGGCGGCGGTGGTCGCGGTGTCGATGCCCTGCAGCAGCCGGTCCCGGTCGAGCAGGCCGAGGCAGGCGCCCTGCACGTCGACGACCGGGAACGCGCGGTGCGGCTGGCCGGCACCGAACCAGTCGCGCAGCACCTGCGAAGGCTCGGCGTCGGCCGTGATGGTCAGGACCGCGCGTGTCATCGCCTCGTCGACCCGCGCGCGTTCCTGCGGGTCGACGCCGTACTCGCGGTGCACATGGCGGCCGCGCCGCGCGATCCGCTCGGTCATGATCGAACGCCGCATCCGCATCACGTACCAGCCGTGCGAGACGACGCAGGCCAGCAGCAAGGGCGTCAGCGCGTTGGCATCGCCGGTCAGGCCGAAGGCGAACACGGTCGCCGTCAGCGGCGCGCCGAGCACGCCGGCCAGCACCGCCGCCATGCACACCAACGGCCAGAGCGAGGCCTGGTCCGCCGGCATCGCCGCGGCCAGCAGCGTGCCCAGTCCGGCGCCCATCATCAGCAGCGGGGCGAGCACACCGCCCGAGGTGCCCGAGCCGAGCGAAACGACCCAGATCGCGGCCTTCACCACCAGCAGCGCCAGCGCGGCCTGGAGCAGCAGCCGGTGGTTGAGCAGGTCGCCGATCACGTCGTAGCCGACCCCCAGCGCGCGCGGCTGGGCCCAGCCCCCCAAGCCCACCGCCAAACCGCCGATCGCCGGCCACCACATCCAGTGCACGGGCAGGCGGTGGAACAGGTCTTCGACGGCATAGAGGGCGCGCGAGAGCAGCGACGACAGCGCTCCGGCGAGCAGGCCGGCGACGATGCCCACCGGCAGCACCGCCAGGCCCGTCGATGGCGTCTGCAGCGGGAACAGGCGGCCGCCGTCGAGCAGCCAGGGGCGCGAGATCGCCGCCACGGCGCAGGCCAGTGCCACCGGCAGCACGCTGCGCGGCCGCAGCTCGAACAGCAGCAGCTCCACCGCCAGCAGCACCGCGGCCACGGGGGTGCCGAAGACCGCGGTCATGCCCGCCGCCGCCCCGGCCACGAGCAGCGTCTTGCGCTCCGACGACGAGAGGTGGAAGCGCTGCGCCAGCAGCGAACCCAGGGCGCCGCCGGTCATGATGATCGGGCCCTCGGCGCCGAACGGCCCGCCGGATCCGATGACGATGCCCGAGGCCAGCGGCTTGAGCAGCGCGACCTTGGCCGACAGACGGCTCTTGCCGAACAGGATCGCCTCGATCGCTTCGGGGATGCCGTGGCCACGGATCTTCTCCGAGCCGTAGCGGGCCATCAGGCCGACGATCAGCCCGCCGATGACCGGCAGCGCGACGACGCCCACGCCCAGCGTGTGACCGGCCGGCGAGCGGTCGGCCGTCGACAGGGTCTGGAAGAAGAACAGGTTGGTGCAGAGGTGGATCAGCGTCAGCAGCAGCCAGGCGGCCAGCGTGCCCAGCGCACCGATGGGCAGCGCCAGCGCCGACAGGCGAAGCAGCCGGCCGTCGACGGCATAGTCGCGGCTGGCAAGGGGGTCGGCGATCATGAGCGGCTCGATCGGTGATTCAGAGGGTGGGTTGAAGAACGGGGCGGGCGGCCTGCGGCGGCTTCGCCAGGCAGATCTCGTACAGCGCGCCGACGAGGTCGGCCTGCGTCACCATGCCGACCAGGCGCCGCTGGGCGTCCACGATCGGGACATGGTGGTGCCCGACGTCGGCCATCAGCGGCACCAGCTCGACCGCTGGGGTGAGGTCCGAGGCCGTGCTCACCGGCGTGCTCATGATCTGGCCGACCACCTCCGGCTTGGCGGAGTGGCTATGCGGCGTGCGCGCCAGCAGGGCGCGCAGCCGCGGGCCGATGCTGCGCGGGTCCGTCAGCTCGGCGTGGCGCAGGAAATCGGCCCGGGTGACGATGCCGATGACTCGCCGCGCGCGGTCGAGCACGGGCAGCGCATGGACGGCATGTCGCCGCATGAGGGCCCAGGCTTCGTCCAGCTCGGTGGCGAATTCCACCGCCACCACGTCGCGCGACATGACCTCGGCGCAGCGGGTCTGGCCGAAGCGGCGGCGAAAGGCCTGGGCCTCGGTCTCGTGGAACAGGGCCTGCAGGTCGTCGACGCTGATGTCGAGCACCTGGTCGTACTGCTTCAGCGCCGCCTGCAGGTCCTCTGCGCTGAACCCGAGGCGCGAGGTCGGCACCGGGTCCGCCGTCTGGTGCGGGTGCGGTGAGTCGGCCTGCTGCGAATGCGGGTAGCGGCGCCCGGTGAGGTTGTTGTAGAGCAGGGCGGCGGCCAGCAGCAGCAGCGTGTTCAGCGCCACCGGCGTGACGACGAAGCCGTAGCCGGCGGCGTGGACGGCCGGCCCGCCCAGCACGGCCGTCAGCGCCACCGCGCCGCTGGGCGGGTGCAGGCAGCGCAACGCGAACATCGCCGTGATCGCCAGCGCGATGGCCGCCGCTGCGGCCCAGACCGGCTCGGCGATGTGGCGGGCGCAGCTCACGCCGACCAGCGCGGCGACGAGGTTGCCGCCGAGGATCGACCAGGGCTGGGCCAGCGGGCTGGCCGGCACGCCGAACAGCAGCACCGCCGAGGCGCCCATCGGGGCGATCAGCCAGGCCGAGGCCAGCGGCAGGCCCAGCAGCCCGGCGCTGAGCGCGCCGGTCGCGCCGATGCCGATCAGGGCGCCGACGGCCGCGCGCAGGCGCTCGCGCTGGCTGACCGAGGCGCGCGCGGGCTGGAAGCGGCGAAGCCATGGGGCGGGTGTCGCGAACATCGGCGATGGACGAAAATGGCGAAGCCCCTGATTACATCACGTCGTGATATTTCAACAGACCCCACGCCGATGCCCCGCAGCGCCAAGCCCCTGACCAAGACCGAGCTCGAAGCCCTGTCGGAATTCCGCTACCAGCTGCGCCGCTTCCTGCGCTTCAGCGAGGACGCCGCGACGGGCGAAGGCCTCACGCCGCAGCAGTACCAGCTGTTGCTGCACATCAAGGGCTATCCGGGTCGCGACTGGGCGACCGTCGGCGAGCTCGCCGAGCGGCTGCAGACGCAGCACCACGGTGTCGTGGCGCTGGTGACGCGCTGCCAGGCGGCCGGCCTGGTGGCGCGCAAGCCCGGGCGCAGCGACCGGCGCCAGGTCGAGGTGACGCTCACCGCCGCCGGCGAGCGCTGCCTGCGGCGCCTGGCCGAGCTGCACCGCCAGCAGCTGCGCTCGCTGGCTGGCGTGTTCCAGGTTGCGAACATCTCGGCCTTCAACGATTCCGGCTGAGAGAGCGACGGCACCGGCAGCCAGTTCCGCGGTTGCCGCCGCCGCTGCGTCTGCTTCGACCGCTGTTGCAGGTCAACGAGTTTTGACAGACGGCAATTTAGGTAGGATACTACCGACATGTCGCACCCCACCCTCGAACTCAAGCGCGCCTACCTTGCGCTGCGGCGCGCGCTGGAGCAGACGGTGAAGCCATTCAACTTCACCGGCGCGCAGTTCGACGTGCTTCAGTTCTTGCTCCATGACGACGGGATGGAGCATCGCGAGCTGCAGAAGCGCCTCGCCGTCAGCTCGCCGACCCTGACGAACATCGTCGACGGCATGGTGCGCGAGGGTCATGTGATCCGCCATGCCGACCCGCACGACGGCCGGGTCAAGCGGTTGTACCTTGGGGATGCCGCTCGCAAGATCGTCGCGTCCGCCAAGTTCTGTGACGCCGGCGACGCGCTGGTCGCCCGGATGTTCAAGGGCTTCACGGCCAAGGAGCGCCAGGAGTTCTCTCGGGCCCTCAGCCGTATCGAGGCCAACCTCGACAGCGATTGATTCCTTCGCCAGCCTCACATTGGTCTTTTCTCGTCCCAATCGGTAGGTTCCTACGTCTTTGGTCTTTCCATATCTTGATCGTTAGTTTCCTATAGGAGTTGTCATGAACACGGTCACTTTGTTGGTTCAGTTGCTGGTCGCCCTGGGCTTCCTCTGGCGAGCGGCTGGCAAGTTGTTCGGCTTCGAGCGTTCGCGTGCCTCGTTTGAGGCGATGCGTCTCGGGCGATCCTGGCGCTGGGGCCTCGGTGTGCTGGAATTGTTTGGCGGCCTGGGCATGCTGGCCTCGATGGCGCAGCCCTTTCTGGTGTTCTTCGTCTGCGTCTTGCTGGCGGCCTTGTCGATCGGGATGCTCGCTACGCAATTTCTCCGCAAATCCACGAAAGGAACTGCCATGGTCGGACTGCTCCTGGCGGGTACGGTGGCTGCCGCCGCGCTTCAGCCACTGGGGTTGAAGGTACTGGCTCTGCCAAAGGCCGCTGACTTGCCTGATGAAGCCGCGCCCGCCAGGGTGGTGAAGACCTACGAGGAAGGGCTATGGTTCGAAGGCATAGCGGCCGGCGCGGATGGCACGCTGTACCTTTCCGCCAATCGCAACCTCGACTTCGCTCTGAGCGACTACTACCGGCACGCGCACGGCGAGGTTCTGGTGCGCCGACCCGACGGGGTCGAAAATGTGCTGTTCCAGACGCCGCCAGGTTCGACCGCAGGCGTGGTTGCGGTTGCCTCGGATGGGAGCCTCTACATGACCAGCCACAGCCGAGCACCGTGCATTTGGCACATCAAGCTTGACGGTCAGGCCGCCAAGGTTGCCGAGTTGCCTTCGGGCGCGTGGCCGAATGGTCTCGACATTGGCCCGGATGGAAATCTCTACGCTCCCGACAGCGCGCTCGGCGTGGTCTGGCGGATCGATCCCGCCGCGAAGGCTGCCGAGCGTGTGATCGAAAGCGCCGCGCTGAAAGCCCGCGCCTTCATTTCGCTGGCGCCAGGTGCAAATGGACTGCACTTCAGCGGCCGCGACATGTACGTCACTGTCTCGGATCGCACCACCGTGCTCAAATTTACGCTGGACGCGGCAGGCCGGTTTGGAGAGCCCACGGTAATGGCGACAGGTATCCCTGGTGACGATTTCGCCATCGGGCCCGACGGATCATTATTCGTCGCCACCCATCCCTACAACACGCTGATCCGTGTCATGCCCGATGGTCGACGAATCGTCGTCGGCAACGCTGCTCAACACATCGTGGGGGCCACGGCTGCCGTGTTCGGCCGGCGCCCGGATGACCGCGACACCCTGTACGTGGTGACAGACGGTGGGGCCTTCACTGGTGGCCCCAAGACGCGCGGCGAGCTGGTGGCCCTGCGTCCGTACGAGCAGCATCAATAGCCCCGGGCACGGACCTCCCCACTGCCGGCTAGCGATTGATGGTTCGCCAGCCTCAATCTTGTCGCCTCGACGTCGTCGCTGGCTTGCGGGAAGTCCTTGCGTACTCGCTCGAGCCGAGAACCAGCGGCTGACTACTGCACCCGTAATGTCCCGGAAGTGGCCCAGATTTCGAGCGACCGCTTCAGGGTGACGAGTTGGACACGGTGAATGTCGCTGATGGGTCGGTAGTACCACTTCGCCGACGGAAGCAGCTGTCGTTCGACTGCCCTCAATAGGCCTCGACACCTGCAGCGTCCGCTGCACTTCAACTAGCTGACCTTCACTGTGCCCGCCGCCGCTGGACCGGGTGTCGGCTTAGTGCTGGTCAGCGTAAGGTCGCTCGTCGAGGTCGACTGGCAGCAACCGCTGC
>JAGWLO010000134.1 GCA_028872015.1 Burkholderiales bacterium
TGCCCCGCGCACCATCGAAGACGAACAACGGAGTAACGACAACAGCAAACGCCGTAGACTTATCCACAGTTCGACTCAAACGAGACGGGCTTCCACCCCTGGTCAATGTTCAGTCGGCACGGGTGGTCAAAGTTCGGTCGGCGCGCACACACGCGGTCCTTCGCGTAGGCCGTCACCTTGTCGATGAACCAGCGGCCGTCGCCGATGCACTCGGCGGCGATCAGCGTGCGCTCGGCGTTCAGGCCGTCGAGCAGGTACCTGAAGCCCTGGCCCTCGGTGCCGATCAGCTGCTCGTGCGGGATCTCCAGGTTCTCGAAGAACAGCTCGTTCGTCTCGTGGTTGACCATGTTCGGGATCGGCCGCACGGTCAGGCCCCGGCCGACCGCCTCGCGCAGGTCGACGAGGAAGATCGACATCCCTTCGCTCTTGCGGGCCACCTCGGCCAGCGGCGTGGTGCGCGCCAGCAGGATCATCAGGTCGGAGTGCTGCACGCGCGAGATCCACACCTTCTGGCCGTTGACGACCCAGCGGTCGCCGCCCGCCCCGCGCTTTCGTACCGCGCTGGTCTTGATCTGGGTCGTGTCGGTGCCGGTGCCGGGCTCGGTCACGCCCATGCTCTGCAGGCGCAGTTCGCCGCGGGCGATGGCCGGCAGGTACGTCGCCTTCTGCGCCGCGCTGCCGTGGCGCAGCAGGGTGCCCATGTTGTACATCTGGCCGTGGCAGGCGCCGGAGTTGCCGCCGGCGCGGTTGATCTCCTCCATGATCACGCTGGCCTCGGCCAGGCCCAGGCCCGAGCCACCGTACTCGGGCGGAATGAGCGCGGCCATCCAGCCGGCATTCGTCAACGCCTCGACGAAGGCCGCCGGGTAGCCCCGCTCGGCGTCGATGCGGCGGTGGTACTCGGGTGGAAAGGCCGCGCACAAGGCGCGCACGGCCTCGCGGATGTCGGGGTAGCCAGGGTCGTGCATGGCGTCGTTCAGGCGGGTGAGGTTGCAGGGGGCGGCCGGCGCTGGCGCCGTCGGGCGCCTGGCCCCGGTTGTACCGCGCACGCCACGGGGGCGCCGCGGTCCGACCTGCGAGAAACCCGCAATACTCGCGAATGAGCGCCCCGCCGCCGGCCACGGCCCCAACGCCCGCTGCAGGCCTGTGCATCGTCGGCCTGGGCGCGTCGGCCGGCGGGCTCGATCCGCTGGCGCCGTTCCTGGCGGCGGTGCCCCCGGCCAGCGGGCTGGCCTGGGTCGTGGTGCAGCACCTCGATCCCACGCAGAAGGCCATGCTGGCGCCGTTGCTGCAGCGGGCCACCCGGATGCCGGTGCACGAAGTGACGGCGGCGGTGCCGATTGCCGGCGACACGGTCTACGTGATCGCGCCCAACACCGACCTGACCGTGCGGCAGGGCGCACTGCATCTGTCGGTGCCGCCGCAGCCGCGCGGCCAGAGGCTGCCGGTGGACGCGCTGTTCGTTTCGCTCGCGCGCGAGCTCGGCAGCCGGGCCGTCGGCGTCGTGCTCTCGGGCATGGGCTCGGACGGCTCCCGCGGCGTGCAGGCGATCCGGGCCCAGGGCGGCCTGACGCTGGCCCAGTGCCCCGGGGCGGCGCAGTTCGACTCGATGCCCCGCAGCGCCATCGCCACCGGCTGCGTCGATATCGTCGCGCCGGCGGCCGAGATGCCGCAGCGCATCCTGCAGGCGCTGGCCGCGCGGCCGCTGCCCGCGGGCCCGGCCGCCGCCCGGGCCGCGGGGCCGCCGGATGCCGCACTGGCCACGATCCTGTCGCTGCTGCGCGCGCACACCCGGCACGACTTTGCCGCCTACAAGTCCAGCACGCTGCTGCGCCGTGCCGAGCGCCGCCGCGCCGTGCATGCCCTGCCCGACCTCGCGGCCTACGCCCGCGCGCTGGCCGGCAACGGGCAGGAGCTGGACCTGCTGTTCAAGGAGATGCTGATCGGCGTGACCGCGTTCTTCCGCGACCCGCCGGTGTGGCAGCTGCTGCAGGACGTGGTGCTGCCGCGCCTGCTGGACCGACGGGCCGGCGGCGATCCGCCGCTGCGGGCCTGGGTGGCGGGCTGCTCGACCGGCGAGGAGGCCTACACGCTGGCGATGTGCTTTGCCGAGCTCGTCGATGCCCGGCCGCCGTCCGCCGGCGCGTCGCTGCAGATCTTCGCCACCGATCTCAACCCCGACGCCATCGCCGTGGCCCGCAGCGGCCGGTTCGGACCGGCCCTCGAGCGCGAGTTGTCACCGCAGCGCCTGGCGCGCCACTTCAGGCCCGGGCCGGGCGGCTGGCGCATCGAGCCGCGCCTGCGCGACATGGTGCTGTTCGCCGAGCACGACGTGATCCGCGACCCGCCCTTCACGCGGCTGGACCTGCTGTGCTGCCGCAACCTGATGATCTACTTCGACGCGGCGCTGCAGGCGCGCCTGGTGCCGCTGTTCCACTACAGCCTGCGCCCCGGCGGTGCGCTGCTGCTGGGCCAGTCCGAGACCGTGGGGCGGGCGCACGCGCTGTTCGAGCCGCTGCACCCGAGGTCGCGCCTGTACTTGCGCAGCGACAATGGGGCGGCGCCGGCCGGCCCGCACTTTCCCACGCGCGGCCGCGCCCCGCCCCGAGCGGCCCACCAGGAGACGACCCTGCCGCACCCGAGCCCGCCGGCCGGCGCCCTGCAAACGCTGGCCGATCAGCTGCTGCTGCAGGCCTACGCACCACCGGCCGTGCTCGTCAACGCCGGCGGCGACATCGTCTACGTCAGCGGCCGCACCGGCCGCTACCTGGAGCCGGCGGCGGGCAAGGCGAACTGGAACCTGCACGTGATGGCCCGGCCCGCGCTGCGCACCCCGCTCGCGCTGGCGCTGCGCCAGGCACTGCTGGAGCGCTCGACGGTCGAGCTGCGCGGCCTGCGGCCGGAGGAAGACGGCCGCGACCGTGTCGACATCACCGTGCGCGCTCTCGGGCTGCCGGTGGGGCTCGAGGGCATGGCCCTGGTCGTGTTCCGCGAGGCGCCGGCGCGGCGGGCCAGCGCCCCGCGCGCCGCGACCGCCGCGGCCGATGCCGCGCTGGCCGAGGAGCTCGGTCATTCGCGCGAGGAGATCCGCGCGCTGCGCCAGGAGATGCAGGCCTCGAAGGAGGAGCTGCAGGCGGCCAACGAGGAGCTGCAGTCCACCAACGAGGAGCTGCAGTCGGCCAACGAGGAGCTGACCACCTCGAAGGAAGAGGCGCAGTCGATGAACGAGGAGCTGCAGACCATCAACGCCGAGCTGCAGTCCAAGCTCGACGACCTGGCGCTGGCGCAGAGCGACATGCAGAACCTGCTCAACAGCACCGACATCGCCACCCTGTTCCTGGACAGCGAGCTGCAGGTGCGGCGCTACACCGACAAGATCGCGCGCCTGGTGCACCTGCGCGAGAGCGACATCGGGCGGCCGCTGAGCGAGCTGGCCAGCACGCTGGTCTACCCGGCGCTGCATGCCGATGTGCGCGAGACCCTGCGCACGCTGGCCTTCAGCGAGAAGCAGATCGCCACCACCGACGGGCTGTGGTTCAACGTGCGCATCATGCCGTACCGCACCCAGGCCAACGTGATCCAGGGCGTGGTGGTCACCTTCGTCGACATCACGGCGGCCAAGGCGCTGGAGGCGCGCCTGCGCAAGGCGTAGCGTGCAGCGCAGGCGCTTCGCGCCGGCGCAAAGGCACCCCATGCTCGATACCCCTGCGCCCGC
>JAGWLO010000066.1 GCA_028872015.1 Burkholderiales bacterium
GCCCTGGCCCGTACCTTCGGCGACAGCGATGTCAGGCAGGTGCGGCTGCAGCCAGTCCCGGCGGGCAGCGCGCCACCGCAGGAATGGCGCCGCCCTGAAGCGGCGATCCGTGCGCCGCGCTGGTTCGTGTCGTTGCTGCCGATCGAGGCCACCGCCGGCTGGGGCAGCCTGCGGCAAGGCGGCCGCGAATGGGCCACGCTGCAGGTGTTGGACCGCAGCGCCGCGGCGCAGGACGCGCTGTGGGATCTGTGCCGCGACGTCGCCGCCTGGGCGCTGGCGCTGGTGGTCACCCTCGCGGCCGGGGTCTGGGCCGCAGCACGGGCCTGGCAGCAGGCGTTTGCGCCGCTCCTGGCCCAGGCGCAGGCGCTCGAGCAGGGCCGTCTGCAGGAGATCGACGTACCGGCACCTTCCGACCTGCGGCCGCTGGCGCACAGCCTGAACCGGGCGGTGCGGCGCCTGCGCGGCGTTTTTGCTCAGCAGGCCGGCCAGGTGGCGCTGCTCGAGCGCCAGGCCCAGCTCGATGGCGTCACCGGGTTGCGGCTGCGGCGCGGCTTCCTGGGCCTGCTGCAGCGGCGCGTGGCCGCGCCCGGCGGGCCGGGCACCGCGCTGCTGCTGCTGCAGGTGCCGCAGCTCGAAAGCCTGAACCAGCGCCTGGGCCACGAGGCCACCGACCGCCTGCTGTCGGCCATCGCCGACCTGCTGCTGACCTATGTGGACCGCGTGCCGGGCGCCTTCGCGGGGCGCCTGAACGGCAGCGACCTGGCCCTGTGCCTGCCGGTCTCGGGCCTGGCCGCCGAGACGGCCGAGTCGCTGCGCACGGCCCTGGCCGCGGCGCCGGCGCTGCGCAATGCCGGCGCCGAGGTGCTGATCGCCGGCGTCGACGGCCTCGGGCAGACCAGCCCCAGCGCCGCGCTGGCCGCCGCCGATGCGGCGCTGGCGCGCGCCCAGGCCGAAGAGTGCATTGCCATCGACGCCCAGGGCGATCTGGTGGGTGCTGCCGCCGGCGCCCGCGCCTGGCGCGAGCAGATCGCCGCCGCGCTGGCCGAGGGGAGGGCCCAGCTGGGCGAGTTTCCGGTGCTCGACCGCAGCGGCACGCTGATCCACCTCGAGTGCCCGCTGCGCGTGCAGCTCTCGCCCGGCGGTCCGTTCGAGGCGGCGCGGCGCTGGCTGGCGCTGGCACGGCGCAGCCGCCTGATGCCGCAGGTGGACCTCGCCGCGCTCGACCTGGCCCTGGCCGCGTGCAGCCTCGACGGGCGGCCGCGCGCGGTGCACGCGGCCCTGGCGTCGCTGGCCGCGCCCGAGTTCATCGCCGAGGTGACGCAGCGCCTGGGCGCGTCGCCCAAGGCCGCGGGCCGCCTGTCGATCGAGTGCCTGCAAGGCACCAACGGCACTGACGCGGCCCTGCTGGCGCGCGCCGCCGCTGCCTGGCGCCCGTGGGGCGTGAAGGTGGGCGTGGAGCACCTCAGCGGCTCGCCGCAGCAGCTGCCCGCGCTGCAGAACGCCGGCGTCGACTACGTCAAGGTCGATGCGCGCCATCTGCGCGGCGTGGCCACCGACGCCGCGCTGCGCGGCTACGCGCAGAGCCTGGCGGCCCTCATCCACGGCCTGGGCCTGACGGCGCTGGCCGAAGGCATCGACGACGCGAAGGACCTGGCTGCGCTGTGGCCGCTGGGCTTCGACGGCGCCACCGGGCCGGCGCTGGCTGGCGGCGCGCCGCCCTGAAGGCTTACGGCCCCGGGCGTGGGCGCCGTGCCGACGGGTCGCTCAGCCGATGGCGCCTTCGTGGAAGCCGAAGTCGCCGCGGCGGCGGTCGGCAAAGAAGTGCTCCAGCGTGCGCCGGACGGTGCCGAAGGCGAGCTCGGCCCAGGGCACCTCCTGTTCGCCGAACAGCCGGGCCTCGATCGTCTCGGGGCCCGGGGCGAGCGTGGTGTCGAGCATGCGGGCGCGGTAGAACAGGTGCACCTGGCCCACGCGCACCACGTTCAGCAGCGTGTACAGGCTTTGCAGCTCGATGCGTGCGCCGGCCTCCTCGACCGTCTCGCGCAGCGCGCCCTCGGCGGCGCTCTCGCCGAGCTCGAGAAAGCCGGCCGGCAGCGTCCACAGGCCGTAGCGCGGCTCGATGTTGCGGCGGCACAGCAGCACCTGCTCGCCCCACACCGGCACCGTTCCCACGACGTTGATCGGGTTCTCGTAGTGGATCTCGCCGCAGGCCGGGCAGACGGCGCGCTCGCGGTTGTCGCCTGGCGGAACGCGGTAGGCCACGGCGGTGCCGCAGACGCGGCAATGCTGGATCCGGTGGGCCGCGAACATCCGCCGCAGTGTAGCGGCGCGGTGGCGGCGACCCTGCCATGGCATGATCAAAACCCACTTGCCCGCAGCCACCATGAACTTCGTCATCCCCCCGCCCGTCCAGGCCAGCATCCCGGTTGCCGGGGGCGGTGATTTCCCGGTCCACCGCATCTACTGCGTCGGCCGCAACTACGCCGAGCACGCCGTCGAGATGGGTTTCAGCGGCCGCGAGCCGCCGTTCTTCTTCCTCAAGCCGGCCGACGCCGTGGTGCCGGTGCATGAGGGTGAAACCGGCACCATCGACTACCCCTCGCTGACGCGCAATTTCCACCACGAGATCGAGCTCGTGGTGGCCATCGGCCACGGCGGGCGCAATATCGCCGCGGCCGACGCGCAGTCCCACATCTGGGGCTACGCGGTGGGCTTGGACATGACCCGGCGCGACCTGCAGGGCGAGATGAAGAAGCAGGGCCGGCCCTGGTGCATCGGCAAGGCGTTCGACCACAGCGCACCGATCGGCCCGCTGGTGCCCCGGGCCCGGACGGGCGAGCTGCTGGCGGGCCGGATCTCGCTGGCCGTCAACGGCAGCCTCAAGCAGCAAGGCGACCTGCGCGAGCTCATCTGGAGCGTGAACGAGACCATCGAGCAGCTCAGCGCCGCCTGGGACCTGGCCCCCGGCGACCTGATCTTCACCGGCACGCCGGCCGGCGTGGGGCCGGTGGTACCCGGCGACCTGATGGAAGGCTCGATCGCCGGCCTGGGCACCCTCAAGGTCGCGGTGCGCTGAGCGCCTGGGCAGCCGGCCGGCGGTGGCGATGGAGCTCTACAACTACTTCCGCTCTTCGGCCTCGTACCGGGTGCGCATCGCGCTCGCGCTGAAGGGACTGGATTACCAGTATCTGCCGGTGCACCTGCCCCGGGGCGAGCAGCGGACGGCGCCCTATGCCGAGATCGCCGCCACGGGCCTGGTGCCGGCGCTGCGCGACGGGGACAGCGTGATCACGCAGTCGCTGGCCATCATCGAGTACCTTGACGAGACCCACCCGCTGCCGCCGCTGCTGCCGCCCGACCCGCCGGGCCGAGCCCGCGTGCGCTCGCTCGCCCTGGACATCGCCTGCGAGATCCACCCGCTGAACAACCTGCGCGTGCTGCGCTTCCTGACGCACGAGCTGAACGTGGGCGAGGACGACAAGAACCGCTGGTACCGGCATTGGGTCGAGGCCGGCCTGGCGGCGGTGGAGCGACAGCTTGCGGCGCAGCCCGCCCCCTACTGCCACGGTGACGCGCCCACGCTGGCCGACTGCGTGCTGGTGCCGCAGATCTTCAATGCGCGCCGCTTCGATTGCCGGCTCGAGCACGTGCCGCACGTGATGCGCGTGTTCGACGCCTGCATGGCTCTCGACGCCTTCGAGCGCACCCGCCCCGAGCGCTGCCCCGACGCGGCATGACGGCGCCGGCGCTGCTGCGCCCCGACTGGCCGGCCCCGCCCGGCGTGACGGCCGCGATGAGCTTGCGCACCGGCGGCGTGAGCCACGGTCCCTGGGCCAGCCTGAACCTGGGGCTGGCCACGGGCGACGACGCGGCGGCGGTCGAGCAGAACCGGCGGCGCTTCGCGGCTGCGCTGGGGGCGCGGCCGGTGTGGCTGCGCCAGGTGCACGGCACGGCGGTGCTGCAGTTGACGCCATCCACGCCAGACCGGCCGGCCGAAGCCGCCGATGCCGCCTGGACGCTCGAGCGCGGCCTGGCCTGCACGGTGCAGGCCGCCGACTGCCTGCCGGTGCTGCTGGCCCTGCGCGACGGCCGCGCCGTGGCCGCCGCCCACGCCGGCTGGCGCGGTCTGGCCGCCGGGGTGCTGGAAGCGGCGGTGCGGGCCTTGTGCGAGGGCTCCGGGGCCGGGCCCGAAGCGGTGCAGGCGTGGCTCGGTCCCTGCATCGGCCCGAGGCAGTTCGAGGTGGGTGCAGACGTGCTGCGGGCCTTCGGGGTCGACCCGGCCGCGGCCGATGGCCTGCGCTTCCGGAGCCGTCCGCGTGCCGACGGCGCGCCGCGCTGGCTGGCCAACCTGCCGCAGCTGGCGCGCGATCGCCTGGCCGGGGTCGGCGTGCGGGCGGTCAGCGGTGGCGACGCCTGCACGGTCGAGGACAGCTCACGCTTCTTCTCGTTCCGGCGCGACCGCGTCACCGGTCGGCTCGCGGCCGCCATCTGGCGCGGCTGACGCCGCCGCCCGGCGCCGCCGCCGCGCCGGCGTGGCCATCAGGTACAACACCACCGACAGGGGCAGCACCCCGTACAGCAGGAAGGTGAAGACCGCCCCGAGGATGCTGCCTTGGCTGGACATCGCCTCGGCGATGGCCATCATCAGCACGACGTAGATCCAGGCGATGGCGACGATGACCATGTGACACTACGGGCGTTGGGTGGGTGAAGACGCACCGTGGCCCGACCACGGCAGGAGACAACGGTGAACCACAAGACTATCGCGGGCGCGTCCCGGCCGAGCGACCCGGCCGATGCATTCGGGGCTGCCATCGGGGACATCTGGAAGTCGATCTCGGGCCTGAGCGTGCCCTGGCCGCAGCTGGCGCAGATCCAGGGCGAGTACCTGCAGCAGGCCGGCGAGGTCTGGAATGCCTCGCTCCACGCCCTGCAGCAGGCCCCTGCCGCCAAGCCCCCGGCCGCCGGTGACCGGCGCTTCGGCGCCGCCGAGTGGGCGGCCAACCCGGTGGCGGCGTTCACGGCCCAGCTCTACTTGCTGAACGCGCGCGCCCTGCTGCAACTGGCCGACAGCGTCGAGGGCGACGCCAAGACCAAGGCGCGCATCCGCTTCGCGGTGCAGCAGTGGATCGATGCCGCCAGCCCCAGCAACTTCCTCGCACTCAACCCCGAGGCCCTGCACAAGGCGCTGAGCACGCAGGGCGAGAGCATCGCCCAGGGCCTGCAGCACCTGCTGGAAGATCTGCGCAAGGGCCATGTCTCGCAGACCGACGAGAGCGTGTTCGAGGTCGGCCGCAACGTCGCCACCACGGCTGGCAGCGTGGTGTTCGAGAACGCGCTGATGCAGCTCATCGAGTACCGGCCCCTCACCGCCAAGGTGCACGAGCGGCCGATGCTGTTCGTGCCGCCCTGCATCAACAAGTACTACATCCTCGACCTGCAGCCCGACAACTCGCTCATCCGCTACACCGTCGAGCAGGGCCATCGCACCTTCGTCGTGAGCTGGCGCAACCCCGACGAGAGCCTGGCGGCCCACACCTGGGACGACTACATCGACGAGGGCCCGATCGCGGCCATCCGCGCCGTGCAGGCGATCACCGGCGCCCAGACGATCAACACGCTGGGCTTCTGCGTCGGCGGCACCCTGCTGGCCACCGCGCTGGCGGTGCTGGCGGCCCGGGGCGAGCAGGCCGCGCACAGCGTCACGCTGCTGACCACGCTGCTCGATTTCGAGAGCACCGGCATCCTGGACATCTTCATCGACGAGACCATGGTGCAGATGCGCGAGATGACGATCGGGGCGCAGGCGCCCGGCGGGCCGGGCCTGCTCAAGGGCAAGGAGCTGGCCGCCACCTTCAGCTTCCTGCGCCCGAACGACCTGGTGTGGAACTACGTCGTGGGCAACTACCTCAAGGGCGAGACGCCACCGCCTTTCGACCTGCTGTACTGGAACGGCGACAGCACCAACCTGCCGGGCCCGATGTACTGCTGGTACCTGCGCCACACCTACCTGCAGAACGAGCTCAAGCAGCCGGACGCGCTGACGGTGTGCGGCGAGAAGCTCGACCTGGGCCGCATCCAGGCGCCGTTCTTCGTCTACGGCTCGCGCGAGGACCACATCGTGCCCTGGACCGCGGCCTACGCCTCGATGCCCTTGCTCCGCGGCGCCAGCGGTGCGCGAGCCAACAGCCGCACCTTCGTGCTCGGTGCGTCGGGCCACATCGCGGGCGTCATCAACCCGCCGGCCAAGGGCAAGCGCAGCCACTGGACGAACGCCGCGCTGCCGGCCGACGCCGAGGCCTGGCTGGCCGGCGCCACCGAGCACCCGGGCAGCTGGTGGCCGCGCTGGTCCGACTGGCTCAAGCCCCAGGGGGGCAAGCTGGTGAACGCGCCGCGTGCACCGGGCAGCGCCCGCTACAGGCCCATCGAACCCGCCCCCGGCAGCTACGTCAAAGCGAAGGCGTAGATTCCATCCCGAACCTTCCCAGGAGACCCTCATGACCACCGACATCGTCATCGTCGCCGCCGCCCGCACCGCAGTCGGCAAGTTCGGCGGCACGCTCGCCAAGACCCCGGCCTCGGAGCTGGGTGCCGCCGTCATCAAGGCCCTGCTCGAGCGCAGCGGCCTCGGCGGCGAGCAGATCGGCGAGGTCATCCTCGGCCAGGTGCTGACCGCGGGGGTCGGCCAGAACCCGGCGCGCCAGGCCGTCATCAAGAGCGGCCTGCCCCAGGCGGTGCCGGCGATGACGATCAACAAGGTCTGCGGCTCGGGCCTGAAGGCGGTGATGCTGGCGGCGCAGGCCATCCGCGACGGCGACAGCGAGATCATCATCGCCGGCGGCCAGGAGAGCATGAGCATGAGCCCGCACGCGCTGAATGGTTCGCGCGACGGCCAGCGCATGGGCGACTGGAAGATGGTCGACACGATGATCGTCGACGGCCTGTGGGACGTCTACAACCAGTACCACATGGGCATCACGGCCGAGAACGTGGCCAAGAAGTACGGCATCACGCGCGAGCAGCAGGACGCGCTGGCGCTGGCCAGCCAGCAGAAGGCGGCGGCAGCGCAGGAGGGCGGGCGCTTCAAGGACGAGATCGTGCCCTTCAGCATCGCGCAGAAGAAGGGCGACCCCATCGTCTTCGCCACCGACGAGTTCATCAACAAGAAGACCAGCGCCGAAGCCCTGGCGGGCCTGCGCCCGGCCTTCGACAAGGCCGGCAGCGTGACCGCGGGCAACGCCTCGGGGCTGAACGACGGTGCGGCCGGCGTGGTGGTGATGTCGGCGCAGAAGGCGCAGCAGCTCGGCCTGACGCCGCTGGCCCGCATCGCCAGCTACGCCAGCGCCGGCCTCGACCCTGCGATCATGGGCATGGGCCCGGTGCCGGCCGCGCGCAAGGCGCTGCAACGCGCGGGCTGGAAGCCGGCCGACCTCGACCTGCTGGAGATCAACGAGGCCTTCGCCGCCCAGGCCTGCGCCGTGCACCAGGAAATGGGCTGGGACACCAGCAAGGTCAATGTCAACGGCGGTGCGATCGCCATCGGCCACCCCATCGGCGCCAGCGGCTGCCGCATCCTGGTGACCCTGCTCCACGAGATGGCCAAGCGCGGCGCCAGGAAAGGCATCGCCAGCCTCTGCATTGGGGGAGGCATGGGTGTTGCGCTGACGGTCGAACGCTGACAATCGGCGCCTCAACCAGGAGACTGCGATGGCACAAAAAGTGGCTTACGTGACGGGCGGCATGGGTGGCATCGGCACGGCGATCTGCCAGCGGCTGAGCAAGGAAGGCTTCACCGTCATCGCCGGCTGCGGCCCCAGCCGCGACTTCACCAAGTGGCTGGACGAGCAGAAGGCCCTGGGCTACACCTTCTACGCCTCGGTGGGCAATGTCGCCGACTGGGACTCGACGGTCGAGGCCTTCACCAAGGCACGCGAGCAGCACGGCACCATCGACGTGCTGGTCAACAACGCCGGCATCACGCGCGACCGCATGTTCCTGAAGATGACGCCCGACGACTGGCACGCCGTCATCGACACCAACCTGAACAGCATGTTCAACGTCACCAAGCAGGTGGTGCCGGGCATGGTCGAGAAGGGCTGGGGCCGCATCATCCAGATCAGCTCCGTCAACGGCGAGAAGGGCCAGGCCGGCCAGACCAACTACTCCGCCGCCAAGGCCGGCATGCACGGCTTCACGATGGCGCTGGCGCAAGAAGTGGCCAGCAAAGGCGTCACCGTCAACACCGTGAGCCCGGGCTACATCGGCACCGACATGGTCCGCGCGATCAAGCCCGAGGTGCTGGAGAAGATCGTGGCCACCATCCCCGTCAAGCGCCTGGGCACGCCGGAGGAGATCGGGGCCATCGTGGCCTGGCTGGCGGGCGAGGATTCGGGCTTCACCACCGGCGCCGACTTCAGCTGCAACGGCGGGCTACACATGGGTTGAGGCGATGGCGCGCGCCGCGGCAGCGACCGCGGCCGGCGACCCGTCCACCAGCTCGACGGTGCGCGCCTGCGCCAGGCCGGCGAAGTTGCGGTGCATCGAGCGGTCGTAGACCGGGTCGTAGTGCTCCAGCAGCAGCTCGGCCACGACGGCGGCCACGTCGCCCGCGCGGGCTAGGGCCTGCCAGCGCTCCACCACCGCGGCGCCGCGCAGCTCGCGCAGCGCCTGCAGCCGCTCGCAGAAGCTCCCGATGTCGGCCACGAAATGGGCGTAGTCCTCGAGCAGGAAGGCCACCCGCGCCGCCAGCGGCATCTGCACCTGCAGGCAGGGCGCCGCGCGCAGCTGCTCCAGCAGCCGTTCGGGCACGCGCAGGCGGCCGATGGTGCGGCTCTCGCCTTCGGCAAACACCGCGCGTGCCGGATCGAAGCCGCGCAGGGCCTGCCAGACCTGGGTCTCGAACGCCTTCTGCGAGGGCTGCGGCTGCCCCGGCAGCGGCCCCAGCACCGAGCCGCGGTGGCAGGCCAGTGCCTCCAGGTCGAGCACCTGCGCGCCCTCGGCCGCCAGCGCCTGCAGCAGCCGGCTCTTGGCCGACCCGGTGCGGCCGCACACCACCTGCCAGCGCAGGCCGGACGGCAGCGTCTCGAGCTCGGCCAGCACGGCGCGGCGGAAGGCGCGGTAGCCCCCGTCGAGCACCTGCACGCCGAAGCCGACCTGGTCGAGCACCGTGGCCAGCGCCCCGGAGCGCTGGCCGCCGCGCCAGCAGTAGATCAGCGGGCGCCAGCTGCGCGGCAGCCCCATCACGCGTGCCTCGAGATGCTGCGCGATGTTGCGCGCCACCAGCGCGGCACCGCGCTTGCGGGCCTCGAAGGGCGAGCGCTGCTTGTATTCGGTGCCGACCAGGCGACGTTCGTCGTCGTTCAGCGACGGCCAGTTGACGGCGCCGGGCAGGTGGTCGTCGGCGAATTCGCACTGGCTGCGCGCGTCGATGACGGCATCGAATTCGCCCAGCCGCGCGATCGCCTCCTGGGCCGTGGCGCGCTGCAGGCTCATCGGGCCTGCACCGCCGGCGCGGCCACGGCATCCAGCAGCTCGGTCTCGATGCGCAGCTGCGCCTTCGGCCGCTGCAGCTCGGGGCCGTCCACGAGGAAGGTGTCCTCCACCCGCTCGCCCAGGGTCGTGACCTTGGCCAGCTGGAGGTTGACGCGGTTGCGCGCCAGCACGCGCGCGATGGCGTACAGCAGGCCCGAGCGGTCGCTGGCCGACACCGTGAGCAGCCAGCGCTGGGCGCGCTCGTCGGGCGTGAGCGAGATGCGCGGCACCGCCGGGAACGAGCGCACCCGGCGCGAGACGCGGCCGCTGCGCGGTTCGGGCAGCGGACCGGCCGAGGTGAGCGCCATCTGGGCCTGGGTCTCGACGAGCGAGATCAGGTCGCGGTAGCCGGCCGGCGACTCGGGCGCGCCCTGGCTGACCACGACCTGGAAGGTGTCGAGCGCGAAGCCGGCGCGCGTGGTGTGGATCTTGGCGTCCTGGATGCTGAAGCCGGCGCTGTCGAAGTAGCCGCAGATGCGCGCGAACAGGTCGTTGCCGTCGGGGGCGTAGACCAGCACCTGCAGCCCGTCGCCGATGGACGAGGGGCGGGCGCGCACGATGGGCTGCGCGGTCCGGACATGGCGCCACAGCGAGCGCGCGTGCCAGGCGATCTCGGCCGCATCGTGGCGTGCGAAGTAGCTCACCTCGAGCGTCTGCCACAGCGGCTCTTCGGTGCCCGGCAGCGCCGAGTGCAGCGCCAGGTTCTGCCGCGCCTCCTGCTTGCGGGCCTCGATCTCGGCGTCCAGGTTGGGCTGCGCGCCGCCCAGCGCCCGCAGGGTCAGCCGGTACAGGTCTTCCAGCAGCTTGCCCTTCCAGGCGTTCCAGACCTTGGGCCCGGTGCCGCGGATGTCGGCCACCGTCAGCAGGTACAGCGCCGTCAGGCGCCGCGGCGTGCCCACCAGGCGGGCGAAATCGGCGATGACGCCGGCGTCGGACAGGTCTTCCTTCTGCGCGATGCGGCTCATGGTCAGGTGTTGCCGCACCAGGAACTCGATCAGCTGCGTGTCGTCGCGGCCGACGGCATGGTCGCGGCAGAACCGGCGCACTTCCCGCGTGCCCAGCTCGGAGTGGTCGCCGCCCCGGCCCTTGGCGATGTCGTGGAACAGCGCCGCCACGTACAGCAGCCAGGGCTGGTCCCAGCCGGCGGCGAGCTGGCTGCAGAAGGGGTACTCGTGCGCATGCTCGGGAATGAAGAAGCGGCGCACGTTGCGCACCACCATCAGGATGTGCTGGTCCACCGTGTAGACGTGGAACAGGTCGTGCTGCATGCGCCCGACGATGCGCCTGAACACCCACAGGTAGCGGCCCATCACGCTGGTCTGGTTCATCAGCCGCAGCGCGTGCGTCAGCTGCTTGGGCTGGCGCAGGATGTCCAGGAAGAGCTCGCGGTTGATGGGGTCGCGGCGCCAGGCCGGCGTCATCGCCTGGCGCGCGTTGTACAGCGCCCGCAGCGTGCGCGCCGACAGGCCCTGCAGCCCCGGCGTCTGCTCGTAGACCAGGAACGTCTCGAGGATGGCGTGCGGGTTGTCGAGGTACAGGTTGTCGTGCGCCACCTCCAGCATGCCGGCGCGGTCGAAGAAGCGCGCCGTGATGCGGCGCATCGGCGCGGCCTCCGAGCCGTTGACGCGCTCCTCGATGTTCAGCATCAGGATCTGGTTGAGCTGCGTCACCGCCTTGGCCGCCCAGTAGTAGCGGTGCATCAGCACTTCCGAGCTGCGCTGGCCGTTGTGGGCGGCCGGCGTGGCGTGGTAGCCGAAGCTCTCGGCCACCGCGGTCTGCAGGTCGAACACCAGCCGGTCCTCGCGCCGCGCCGCCACCAGGTGCAGCCGGGCCCGGATGAGCTGCAGCGTGCCCTCGTGCTTGAGCAGCTGGCGTGCCTCGAACGGCGTGATCAGGCCCCGGGTGGCGAGCTCGCTCCAGGTGCGGCCCAGGCCCGCCGCGCGTGCCACCCAGATCACCACCTGCAGGTCGCGCAGGCCACCCGGGCTTTCCTTGCAGTTGGGCTCCAGCGCGTACGGCGTGCCCTCGTACTTGACGTGGCGCTGCTGCATCTCGAGCAGCTTGGCGCGCAGGAAGCTGCGGGCGTCCATCGCCGCCTCCTGCGCCTGGCGCAGGCGCAGGAAGAGCCGCCGCGCGCCGCACACCAGCCGCGCCTCGAGCAGCGCCGTCTGCACCGTCACGTCGCGCGCCGACTCGGCCACGCACTCATCCACCGTGCGCACCGACGAGCCGATCTCCAGCCCGATGTCCCAGCAGGCGGTGAAGAAGTGCGCGATCGCCTCGTTGGCGGCCTCGTCCTGCACCGCCGGCAGCAGCACCAGCACGTCGACGTCGGAGTGGGGAAACAGTTCGCCGCGCCCGAAGCCGCCCACCGCCACCAGCGCCGCACCGGCGGGCAGGGCGCTGTCGACCCACAGCGCGGCCAGGGTGGTGTCGACGTGGCGTGCCAGCGCCCTGAGCAGGCGGGCGGCAGCCGGCGCCGTGGGTCGTGCCGCCGCAAAGCCGTCGAGCAAGGCGGCCTTGCCGTCGCGGAAGCGGGCACGCAAGGCTGTCAGGCTGCCCGCCGTGAGGCGGGTCGCGTCGAGCCGGGCCGACATGCCCTCAGCCGGCCGTGGCCAGCACCGGGGGCGGCTCGGCCGTCGCCTGCGGGGCCGCCGCGGCGACCGGCGGGGTGCCGCCGTAGCCCGCGCTGGCGAAGGCCGGCGGCGGGGGGCTGCCGGCCGAGACCGTGAGCACCTCGTAGCCGGTCTCGGTGACGAGCACCGTGTGTTCCCATTGCGCCGACAGGCTGCGGTCGCGTGTGACGATGGTCCAGCCGTCGTAGGGCCGGTTGCCGCGGCGGTCTTCCTTGATATCGCGCTTGCCGGCGTTGATCATCGGCTCGATGGTGAAGATCATGCCCGGCACCAGCGTCTCCAGCGTGCCCGGGCGGCCGTAGTGCAGCACCTGCGGCTCCTCGTGGAAGCGCGCCCCGACGCCGTGGCCGCAGAACTCGCGCACCACCGAGTAGCCGGCATGTTCGGCAAAGGCCTGGATCGCATGGCCGATGTCGCCGAGCCGGGCGCCGGGCCGCACCTTGACGATGCCCTTCCACATGGCCTCGAAGGTGACCTGGCACAGGCGGCGCGCCGCGATGCTGCCTTCGCCCACCACGTACATGCGGCTGTTGTCGCCGTGCCAGCCGTTCTTGATGACGGTGACGTCGATGTTGACGATGTCGCCGTCCCTCAGGGGCCGGTCGTCGGGGATGCCGTGGCAGACCACGTCGTTCAGCGACGAGCACAGCGAGGCCGGGTACGGCGGGTAGCCGGGCGGGGCATAGCCCAGCGTGGCCGGGATGCCGCCCTGCACCTGGACCATGTGGTCGTGGGCCAGGCGGTCGAGCTCTTTCGTGGTGACGCCGGCGCGCACGTGCGGGGTCAGCATGTCCAGCACTTCGGACGCCAGCCGGCCGGCCAGGCGCATGCCTTCGATGTCGGCGGCGGATTTGAGGGTGATGGCCATGGCAGGATTATCCCACCGCGCCCCTAAAATCGCAGCTTTGCCCGGCCTCGCCGCGACCGCATGACCGCCACGCCGCTCCACCTGATGCACTTCGAGGGCGGCGATGCGCTCCCGGCCTTCCGCGCCCCGGCCCTGCTCGAGCGGCTGCGGGCGGCCTGCCCGCGCATCGCGGGCATCTCGGCGCGACACGTGCACTGGGTGGCCTTCGACGCCGCCCCCGGGCGCGAGACGCTGGACAAGCTGCAGGCGCTGCTCACCTACGGCGACGCCTGCACCGGCGCGGCCGACGGCGAGGTGGTCGTCGTCATGCCGCGCCTGGGCACGGTCTCGCCCTGGGCCAGCAAGGCCACCGACATCGCGCGCAACTGCGGCCTGACGCTGCACCGGGTGGAGCGCGTGACCGAGTTCCACCTGAGCGTCAAGGGCGGCCTGCTGGGCGCCGGCAAGCCGCTGAGCGCCGACGAGCGTGCGGCCGTGGCCTTGCTGCTGCACGACCGCATGACCGAGAGCGTGGCCTTCGAGCGCACGGCCGCGGCGCACCTGTTCGACGCCCGGTCTGCGGCGCCGCTGGCGCACGTGGACTTGCTCGGCCGCGGTCGCGTGGCGCTGGAAGCAGCCAACGCCGAGTTCGGGCTGGCGCTGTCGGACGACGAGATCGACTACCTGGTGGCGGCTTTCGACCAGCTCGGGCGCAATCCCAGCGACGTCGAGCTGATGATGTTCGCGCAGGCCAACAGCGAGCATTGCCGGCACAAGATCTTCAACGCCCGCTTCACCATCGACGGCGTGGCGCAGCCGCTGTCGATGTTCGCGATGATCCGCCACACCGAGGCCGTCTCGCCGCAGCACACCGTGGTGGCCTACGACGACAACGCCGCCGTGATGGAAGGCGGCCCGGTGGAGCGCTGGCTGCCGCAGGGCTGCCTGAATGCGCCGGCATATGCCGCGCGCCAGGAGACGGCGCATGTGCTGATGAAGGTGGAGACGCACAACCACCCCACCGCGATCTCCCCCTTCCCCGGGGCCGCCACCGGCGCCGGTGGCGAGATCCGCGACGAGGGGGCCACCGGCCGCGGCGCGCGCCCGAAGGCCGGCGTCACGGGCTTCTCGGTCGGCAACCTGCACCTGCCCGGCACCGACGAGCCCTGGGAGCGCGACCCCATTGGCAGGCCCGCGCACATCGCCAGCGCGCTGCAGATCATGATCGAAGGCCCGCTCGGCGGCGCGGCCTTCAACAACGAGTTCGGCCGGCCCAACCTGGGCGGCTACTTCCGGGTCTTCGAGCAGCGCGTCTCTGGCGTGCAGCGCGGCTACCACAAGCCCATCATGATCGCCGGCGGCCTGGGCACGATCAGCGCCGACCAGGTGAAGAAGCTGCCGTTCGGACCCGGCACCCTGCTCGTGCAATTGGGCGGCCCGGGCATGCGCATCGGCATGGGCGGCGGTGCTGCCAGCTCCCTGGCGGCGGGCAGCAACAGCGCGGCGCTGGACTTCGACTCGGTCCAGCGCGGCAATCCCGAGATCCAGCGCCGGGCGCAGGAGGTCATCAACCACTGCTGGGCGCTGGGCGAGGCGAACCCGATCCTGGCGATTCACGACGTGGGTGCCGGCGGCATCAGCAACGCCCTGCCCGAGCTGGTGGACGGCGCCGGCCGTGGCGCCACCTTCGACCTGCGCCGCGTGCCGCTGGAAGAGTCGGGCCTGGCGCCGAAGGAGATCTGGTGCAACGAAAGCCAGGAGCGCTACGTGCTGGCGGTCGACCCCGCCGCGCTGCCGCTGCTCGAGCAGCTGTGCCGGCGCGAGCGCTGCCCTTGCGCGGTGGTCGGCGTGGCCACCGCCGGGCGCGAGCTGGTGGTGCGCGACGGCGAGGCCGGACCGTGCGTGATCGACATGCCGCTGGACGTGCTGCTGGGCAAGCCGCCCAAGATGCACCGCGACGTGCAGCGCGTGGCGCGCGCCGAGGCCGCGCTCGATCTCACGTGCGTGCCGCTCGAGGCGGTGGCCCTGGCCGTGCTGCGCCACCCCACGGTGGCGAGCAAGCGGTTCCTGATCACCATCGGCGACCGCACCGTGGGCGGCCTGAGCCACCGCGATCCGATGGTCGGGCCCTGGCAGGTGCCGGTGGCCGATTGCGCGGTGACCCTGGCCGACTACAGCGGCTTCGGCGGCGAGGCCATGAGCCTGGGCGAGCGCACGCCGCTGGCCGCGCTGGCCGCCCCGGCCTCGGGGCGGATGGCGGTGGGCGAGGCCATCACCAACCTGCTGGCCGCGCCCATCGCGCTGTCGCGCGTCAAGCTCAGCGCCAACTGGATGGCGGCCTGCGGCGAGCCGGGCGAGGACGCCGCGCTGTACGACACCGTGCGCGCGGTCGCGCTCGAGCTGTGCCCGGCCCTGGGCATCGGCATTCCGGTGGGCAAGGATTCGCTGGCCATGCGCACGCGCTGGCAGGCCGACGGCGAAACACGCCAGGTCACGGCGCCGGTGTCGCTGATCGTCACCGCCTTCGCCACGCTGGACGACGTGCGCGGCACGCTGACGCCGCAGCTCCAGCCGGGCGACACCACCCTGATCCTGGTCGACCTGGGGCAGGGCCGCATGCGCATGGCCGGCTCGATGCTGGCGCAGGTGCTGGGGCAGTTCGGCAGTCTCGATCGCGATGGCGTGCCCGATCTGGACGATGCGCAGCAGCTCAAGGCTCTGGTGGCGGCCATCACCGAGCTGCGCGAGCAGGGGCGCCTGCTGGCCTACCACGACCGCAGCGACGGCGGCCTGTGGGCGACCGTGTGCGAGATGGCCTTCGCCGGTCACCTGGGCGTGAGCCTGAACGTCGACATCCTGGTGACCGAGGGCGACGGCATCGCCGACAGCCGGGCCGAGATGGGCGACTCCAAGAACTGGGCCGCCCAGGTGGGCGAGCGCCGCAACGAGCTCACGCTGAAGGCCCTGTTCAACGAGGAACTGGGCATCGTGATCCAGGTGCCGACCGCCGTGCGCAACGACGTGATGGCCACCCTGCGCGGGCACGGCCTGTCGCGCCACGCGCACTTCATCGGCAAGACCAACGACCGCGGCGTGGTCGAGGTCTGGCGCGACGCGAAGTGCCGCTACACCGCCCCGCTGCACACGCTGCAGCAGGCCTGGGACGAGGTCAGCTGGCGCATCGCCCGCCTGCGCGACCACCCCGCCTGCGCCGACAGCGAACACGCTGCGGCCGGCGCGGTCGACGACCCCGGCCTGCACCTGCACCTGGGCTTCGATCCACAGCAGGCTCCGGCCGTGCACACACGCCGGCCGGCGCTGGCGATCCTGCGCGAGCAGGGCGTCAACTCGCACCTCGAGATGAGCTATGCGATGGCGCAGGCCGGGTTCGACACCTACGACGTCCACATGAGCGACCTGCAGGCCGGCGCGTCCCGGCTGGCCGGCTACCAGGGCTTCGTGGCCTGCGGCGGCTTCAGCTACGGCGACACGCTGGGTGCGGGCGAGGGCTGGGCGCGCGCCATCCTGTTCAACCCGCAGCTGGCCGAGCAGTTCGCGGCCTTCTTCGGCCGCCCCGACACCTTCGCCCTAGGCGTGTGCAACGGCTGCCAGATGATGGCCGCGCTCAGCCCGCTGATCCCGGGTGCCGCAGCCTGGCCCCGGTTCACGCGCAACCGCAGCCAGCAGTTCGAGGCCCGGCTGTCGATGGTGGAGGTGCTCGACTCGCCCAGCCTCTTCTTCACCGGCATGGCCGGCAGCCGACTGCCCATCGCGGTCGCCCATGGCGAGGGTTACGCCGATTTTTCGCAGCGCGGCGATGCGGCCACCGTGCGTCGGGCGCTGCGCTTCGTCGACGGCCGGGGCCGACCCACCGAGGCCTACCCCGCCAACCCGAACGGCAGCCCCGACGGCCTGACCGCCGTGACCACGGCCGACGGCCGCTTCACGGCCCTGATGCCGCACCCCGAGCGCGTGTTCCGCAATGTCCAGCTCAGCCATGCGGCCGGCGGCGACCCCTCGACCCACAGCCCCTGGATGCGGATGTTCCACAACGCCAGGCGCTGGCTCGCCTGAGCGCACGGGCGACTGAAAAACCCGCGCCAGAAGCGGTCGAACGGCTCCGTCCGGGCTCGGCGCGCGCGGGCTCGCATGCAGCTCTGCGGCCCGTCCCGCTTCAGGCCGCCTGGGGAAGCGCCGACGCCTGAGCCGCCGCGGCGAGCAGCGTGTAGCTGCGCAGGCGCGCCTCGGGATCGTGCACGGCGCAGGCGGCGATGAGCTCGTCGGCCCGCGTCTGCTCGAGGATGCGGGTCAGGCGGCGTGCCACCTGATCGGGGCCGCCCACGGCCGACATCGCCAGCATGGCGGCCACGCCGGCACGCTCGGCGTCGCTCCACAGGCCGTCCATGGTGGGCACCGGGCGCGGCAGGGGGCCGCGGACGCCGCGCCGCATGCCCAGGAAGCGCTGCTGCAGCGACGTGAAATGGAAAGCCGCCTCCTCGTCCGTGGGGGCGGCCACGACGTTGATGCCGACCATCGCATGCGGCCGTGGCCAGCGCGCCGAGGGTCGGTAGGTGGTGCGGTAGACCTGCAGCGCGTGCAGCAACAGCTCGGGCGCGAAGTGCGAGGCGAAGGCGAAGGGCAGGCCCAGGTGGGCGGCGAGCTGCGCGCTGTACAGGCTGGAGCCCAGCAGCCAGATGGGCACCTGGGTGCCGGTGCCGGGCACGGCCTGCACGCGCTGGCCGGGCTGGGGCTCGCCCAGGTAGGCCTGCAGTTCGAGCACGTCGCGCGGGAAGTCGTCCTCGCTCTCGCTGGCCAGGTGCCGGCGCAATGCGCGCATCGTCAGCCCGTCGGTGCCTGGGGCGCGGCCCAGCCCGAGGTCGATGCGGTCGGGGAACAGCGTGGCCAGGGTCCCGAACTGCTCGGCAACGACCAGCGGCGCATGGTTGGGCAGCATCACGCCGCCGGAGCCGACGCGGATGCGCCGCGTCCCCGCGGCCACATGCCCGATCAGCACCGCGGTGGCCGAACTCGCCACGCCAGCCATGTTGTGGTGCTCGGCCAGCCAGAAGCGCCGGTAGCCCAGCGCTTCGGCATGGCGCGCCAGCTCCAGCATGCGGCGCAGCGCCTCGGCGGCGTCGCTGCCCTCGACGATGGGGGCGAGATCGAGAACGGACAGGGGGATCGGCATGGGCGGCTCGGCAGCACGGAACGGGCCCGATATTGCCCCAGTGCGGGCCGAGGTCGCGCCTTCGAGGCTCAAGCCCGCGCCAGCCGCGAGCACTCGCGCCCGACCCCGACGCGGACCGTGGCCGCCGGGGGGCGCCGGCGCTCAGGCCCCGGCCACCCGCCCCAGCCACTCGTGCAGCGCGGTCCAGGTGTCCGCATAGCCTTCGTTGCTGGGCAGCCAGTCGGTGCCGCGCAGCGCCGAGCTCGCGGGCAGCCCCATCGGCGCAGGCACGAGGCGGATGCCCATGCCTTGCGTCGCATGCTCGAAGTTCTGCAGCGCGCGGCGCATGTGGTTGTCGCGCGTGACCAGCACGATCTGGCGGATGCCCAGCGGCTGCAGCAGCGCGATCGTCTTGACGGCGTTCTCGCGCGTGTCGCGCGATTCGCCCTCCTGCCAGCGAAGCTTGTAGCCGAACTCGCGCTCGGCCACGCGGGCGGCGATCTCGGCCTCGGTCGGGCCCGGCTCGGCACCCCAGCCGATGCCGCCACTGAAGGCCAGCGGCAGCCCGGTGGCGCGCGCCAGCCAGATGCCGTAGCGCAGCCGCTCGATGGTGCGCGGCTTCAGCGACGAAATGCCGTACTCGGGCGCCAGCAGGCGCCGGCCGCCGCCCAGCACCACGATGGCGGTGTCGGGCGCTCGGCGCAGGTCATCGATCGCCCCGCTGCTCAGCGCCGGCGGGGGCCGCAGCAGCAGCCGGGTCAGCGTGCGCCCGGCGGCCTCGGTGGTCGACAGCCACAGGGCCACGCAGGCCAGCAGGATCAGCAGCCAGGCCAGCAGCCGGTGGCGGAACATGAGCCGTGCGCCCACCAGCACCAGCAGCAGCAGCGGCAGCGGCGAGATGACGATGGCCGACAGCACCGGTTTCCAGGATTCGATGCCCAGGCCGAGGAAGATCTGGTTCACTTGCGCGGGGTCCGTTCAAGCAGGTTCAGGGCGCCGGGGTCGCCAGCGGTTGCGGGCCGGCCAACCGTTCGCCGATGAAGAGGTAGGCGCTGCGCGGCGCGGCACCGGGCGCCGCGGCCCAGGCCCCGAGGTCGATCGCGAACTGGCCGCTGATGCGCTGGCCCACGGCCACCGGCGCCGCGCCGTAGACCGGCACCTGCCAGTGCGCAATCGTGGGCCGGGTGCTGTCGTGCGCCACGAGGGCCAGCGCCACGTGCACCACCGCCACCACCTGGCGCGGGCCGCTGCCGGTGGCCACCGCCTGCGGCACGGCCAGCCGCTCGGTGGCGGTGGCAGGCTTGGCGTAGCTGCCCAGGATGGCCTGCCCGCCGCCGCGCAGCGGCTCGAACTTGAAAGTCACGCCGTTCTCGGGCAGGGGCGGATGGTGGCGCGTGGGCTCGTAGCTGGGCAGGCGGCCGGCGGCGGTGGCCGGCGGCGGTTCGATGGCGACGCCGGCGCCCGCGGCGGCGCCAGGGCCGGCTGCGGCGGGCTGCGGCGCGCCACCCGTGCGCAGCACCGGCACGCCGTTGGACACCCAGTCGTAGGCCAGCGCGTACATCACCAGCGGGCCGGAGGTGGGCGGCAGCGCCAGCTGACGGGCGGCGTCGAAGTGGTAGGCCCGGGTCATCACCGTGCGCTCGGCGCTGGCCGGGGGGCGCGGCGGCCGAGTCAGGTCGGGCGGTGGAAACTCCACGTCCTTGGGATCGACCAGGGCCGGGGCCACCTGCAGTGCCCCCGTGTCGGGGTCGAAGGCGGCCAGCACGAGGTTGGTCCCTTCGTTCACTTCCCAGCCGCGCAGCGAGGACTTCTGCACCAGCAGCACCAGGGGCAAGGCACCGCCGGCGGTGGCCTGCGCCGGTCCCAGCAGCGCCAGGCCGCGGAACGGGCGGTCCGAGGCCTGCAGCTCCAGCGTCTGCAGCGCGTCTGCGTCGCCCTGCAGCAAGGCCGGCGCCAGCGGCTGCATCAGCGCCATGATCTCGTCTCGGGTCGTCATCGCGGGGCGTCCTTTCTGGTCCGGGCCTGCGGCCGCGGA
>JAGWLO010000135.1 GCA_028872015.1 Burkholderiales bacterium
CAGGCGCAAGGGCGCGCGCGAGCGGTAGATCTTGGTCGTCATGCCGCATTCTCGCCGCCGCCGGCGCAGAGCCAGCGCGCCGCGGCGGCCAGGTCGGCGCAGCGGTGGTCGGCGTGCGCCAGTGCGTCGGCCGGCAGCGCGTGGCCCGATTCCACCAGCACCGTGCGGCGCAGCCCGGCGGCGCGGCCGGCCTGGGTGTCGGTGGTCTTGTCGCCCACCAGCACCGAGCGCGCCAGGTCCAGCCCCAGCTCGCGCGCGGCGCGCAGCAGCAGGCCGGGCGCGGGCTTGCGGCAATCGCACGCGCGCGTGTAGGCCGCCACCGTGCCCTGCGGGTGGTGCGGGCAGTGGTACACGCCGTCGAACACCACGCCCTGCGCGGCGAACAGGACGCGCAGGTGGGCCGTCAGGCGCTGGTAGGCGGCCTCGTCGTACCGGCCCTTGGCGATGCCGGCCTGGTTGGTGACGACCACCAGCGCGTAGCCGCAGCGGGCCAGCTGGCGCAGGCCGTCGACCACGCCGGGCAGCACGTGGAAATCCTCGATGCGCCAGACGTAGTCGAGCTCGGCGTTGATGACGCCGTCGCGGTCGATGAACGCCGCCGGGCGCAGCACGCGCGTGGCTTCAGCCGCCATGCTCGGCGCAGAAGCGGCGGTAGTCCTCGGGCACGCCGATGTCGGTGAAGCGGCCGGGCAGGGCGCAGGCCGTCACCGCCCCCTGCGCCACCAGGCCGGGCAGCACGTCGGCCTCCAGCGAGTAGGCGCCGGGCCGCGCTGCGGGCAGCGCGGCCCGCGCCAGCCGGTACAGGCCGGCATTGATCGGCCCCGGGCCCTGCTGGCCCTTCTCGAGAAAGCCGCTCACGCGGCCCCGCCCATCCACCTGCACGCCACCGAAGCGGCCGCGGTCGGGCACGGTCACCAGCGCCATGCGCAGCCGCTCGCCACCGGCACGGTCCAGCGGCGGGTGCAGCGCCGAGAGGTCGCCATCGAGGTAGGTGTCGCCGTTGGCCACCCAGGCCTCGTCCAGCGCCAGCGCGTCCAGCACATGGGCGATGGCGCCGCCGGTGCCCAGCAGCGCAGGCTCGACGACCCAGCGGATCGGCCGCCGGGCGGCGTCGGCGCGCACGGCGTCGATCACCTGCTCGGCGCCGAAGCCCAGCGAGAGCACCACCTCACCCACCCCCGCGGCGAACAGCGTGTCGAGCTGGATCGCCAGGAAGGGCCGCGCGCCGATCGGTGCCAGGCACTTGGGCCGGTCGCCGACGACACCGCGCAGCCGCGTGCCCAGGCCACCGGCGAGGATGATGCAGCTGGGGGCCGGGGGCCCGGCCTGCGCGGCTGTCATGCCGCCGCGGGCGCGGGTGGCGAACCGGGTGGCGAATCCAGGGGCTCGTCCACCTCGGCGAACAGCGTCTCGGCGCCCACCGTCACGCCCACGCTGGCCAAGGTCACCGGCTCACCGCGCTCGCAGGGGTGCAGCACCCACAGCCCGTCGGCGCCCTTGCGATAGACATCGGTGCGGCGCGAGTCGAGGTCGATGAGCGCAAATTCTTCCAGCGTGGCGATGCGCCGGTAGTGCGCGAACTTCTCGCCCCGGTCGTACGCCGCCGTGCCGGGCGACAGCACCTCCACCAGCAGCCTGGGTTCGTGCTTGACCAGCGCGCTGGTGCGGTCGGCGGCGCTGCAAGTCACCAGCACGTCGGGGTAGAAGAAGTCGGAAGAGCCCAGCGGCTGCACCTTCATGTCGGTCATGTAGGTGCGGCAAGGCGTGCCGGCCAGCGCCTGGCGCAGGCTCATGTAGACGTTGCCTGTGACCGTCACGTGCCGGTCCTCGGCACCCGCCATCGCGAACACCTCGCCCCGCACGAACTCGTGCCGCTCGGTCTGCGCGGCCTCCCAGGCCAGGAAAGCATCGGCGGTCAGGCCCGGCAGCTTGGCGGCGTATCCCATCGCAGGTCCTTCCACGGTGCTGCGCGGTGCAGCCTCGGCAGACATTATCCCGTGCGGTCCTGCGCCCGTGCAGCGGGGCCCGGCTGCGGTCCTGCGGGGGAAATTTAACATTGCATTTTGAATATGCATTGTTCAAAATGCAATGATGTTGGATCGACGCATCGAAGCCCTGGTAGCCCGGCGGCTGACGCAGTCGCCGGCCGTCGTGCTGCTGGGCCCGCGCCAGGTCGGGAAGACGACGCTCGCGCTGGCCATCGCTGCGCGCGCCCCGGGGGCCCTGGTGCTGGACATGGAGCGTGAGTCCGACCGCGCCGCGCTGGCGCGGCCCGAGCTGTTCCTGCCGCTGCACCGCGACCGCCTCGTCGTGGTGGACGAAGTGCAGCATCTGCCGGGCCTGTTCACAGCGCTGCGCCCGGAAATCGACGCCGACCGGCGCCCTGGGCGCTTCCTGCTGCTGGGGTCGGCATCGGCCGACCTGCTGCGGCAAAGCGGCGAGTCGCTCGCCGGGCGCGTGGCCTATGTCGAGATGGTGCCGATCCTGGCGGCCGAGGTGGCGCCCGATCTCGCCACCCTGCAGCGGCTGTGGCTGCGCGGCGGCTACCCGTTGAGCTTCCTGGCCGCCGATGACGAAGCATCGAACGCCTGGCGGCAGGATTTCATCCGTACCTTCTTGCAGCGCGATCTGCCGGCCATGGGCGTGCGCGTGCCGGCCGAGACCCTGCGCCGTTTCTGGACCATGCTGGCGCATCTGCAGGGCCAGCTGCAGAACGCCTCGCAGCTGGGGCAGTCGCTGGGCGGTGTGTCGCACGTCACCGCGGGGCGCTACCTGGACACCCTGGTCGACACGCTGATGGTGCGCAGGCTGCCGCCGCATCTGGCCAACGTCGGCAAGCGGCTGGTGAAGTCGCCGAAGGTCTATGTGCGCGACAGCGGCTTGCTGCACGCGCTGCTGGGCCTGGCCGACGTGCGCGATCTGCAGGGCCACCCGGTGGCGGGCGCATCGTGGGAGGGTTTCGTCGTCGAGCAGATGGCGGCGGCGCTGCCGGTGCAGGCGCAACTGGGCTTCTATCGCACGGCCGCCGGTGCGGAGATCGACCTCGTGGTCGAGCACCGGTCCCGCAAGATCGGCATCGAGATCAAGTTCTCTTCAGCGCCGAAGCCGGCGCGCGGGTTCTGGCAGGCCCTGCAAGACCTGGCCATCGGCCAGGCGTTCGTCGTCGCACCCGTGGCGCGCGGCTATGCGCTGGACGAGCGAGTTCGCGTGCTGCCACTGTCGGGGCTGCCTGAGATCGTGCAGGCGGTCAGCGCTTGATGCGT
Organism: Burkholderiales bacterium; assembly: GCA_028872015.1. GTDB lineage: Bacteria > Pseudomonadota > Gammaproteobacteria > Burkholderiales > Burkholderiaceae_C > Rubrivivax. The sequence continues at coordinate 3,264 of JAGWLO010000135.1, forward strand.
GCGGGGGTAGCCCGTCGCTGCCTGGGCGGCCCGCGCAGCCCCGGGCCGTGAACTTGGCGGCATGCGCCTCACCCCCGAGCAATCGAGCGCCATCGTCGCGGCCACGGCGGCGGTGGCCGGCGACGGCGCACGCGTGAGGCTGTTCGGCTCGCGCCTGCGCGACGACCTGCGCGGCGGCGACATCGACCTGCTGGTCGAGTGCCCGCAGCCGGTCGATCGCCCGGTGTGGATCGCCACCCAGATCAGCGCGCGGCTGCAGCGCACCCTGGGCGAGCGAAGAATCGACGTGCTCGTGATCGACCCGCGCACCCGGCTGGAGCCGGTGCACCGGGTGGCGCAGGTCGAAGGCGTGGTGTT
>JAGWLO010000006.1 GCA_028872015.1 Burkholderiales bacterium
CGCCGACGCGGGGGCGGGCGCGGGGGCCGGGGCCGCAGGCGCGTGCACGGGCGCGAGCGCGCAGGCCGAGAGCAGCAGGGCGGTCCCGGTGGACAGCGCCAGCAGCGCGGTCAGTGCCGAACGCGCCGACCTCGCCCTGGGCGCCGTGGGTGCCAGGCGTGCGGTGGGGTGGCGCGTCGGCGGCAGGGCCGGGCGGCGGCAGCGGTCAGTCGAGGCTGGCATGCGGGAGTTCGATGCGGAAACAGGCGCCGGGGGCCTGGGGGTCGGCGGGCAGGAGTTCGATGCGGCCGCCGTGTGCGGTCATGGTCTCGGCCACGATGGACAGGCCGATGCCGGTGCCGGGCAGGGTGGTGTCGGGCTGGCGCTCGCCGCGGTAGAAGGGCTCGAACAGCCGGGCACGGTCGGCATCGGCCACGCCCGGGCCCTGGTCGGCCACCTCGATCCACACCGCCTGCGGCCGGCGCAACAGACGCAGTTCGATGGTAGCGCCCGGGGGGCTGAAGCGGATCGCGTTGGACAGCAGGTTGGCCAGCGCGCGGCCCAGCAGCGCCGCGTCCACCTCGGCCTGCAGCGGCGCGCCCTCGACGCGGATGCGCAGCCCGCGGGCGCGCCACTGCAGCTGCTGCTCGGCCACCAGGCCGTCGACGAGCGCGCCCAGCTCGGTGGCGCGGCGCACCAGGCGCTGGGCATCGAAGGCGGCGGCGTTGATGCGCAGCAGGTCCTCGATGCGCGCCTGCAGCGAGGCCGAGTTCTGGGCCAGGATGCGCACCACCTCGCGCTGGTCGTCGCCCAGCGGGCCGGTGACGCCGTCCTCGAGCAGCCCCACCCCTTCGCGCAGCGCGGCCAGCGGCGTCTTCAGCTCGTGCGAGACGTGACGCAGCACGCGGGCGCGGTCGGCGTCCAGCGCGGCCAGGCGCTGGCGCAGCCAGTCCAGCCGGCGTCCCAGGCGGCGCACGTCGCTCGGGCCGCGGATCTCCACCCGCCGGTCGAGCCGGTTCTCGCCCAGGTCGACGATCGCCGCCTCCACCCGCTGCAGCGGCCGCGCCAGCCAGATGCCGAACGCCAGTGCCATGGCCAGCGCCACGCCGCAGGCCGCCAGGACCTGCCGGCCCAGGGCCAGGCGCCCGGCCTCGAGCTCGGCCTGCAGCGCCTCGTTGCGCAGCTCGGTGGCGCGGTTGACGGCCTCGGCGACGCCGGCCTGCAGGGCGTCGAGCTCGCGGAAGGCCAGCTCCAGCCGCCGATCGCGCAGCAGGTCGGGCACGGCCACGGCGTCGACCTCGCGGTCGATCAGCGCCTGCTGCTCGTGCCAGGCGGATACCAGCGCCGGGGGCAGGCTGTCGGCGCCCAGGGACTGCAGCTGGGCTGCGGCGTCGGCGGCCGCGCGGCGGTAGGTCTGGCGCAGCCCCGGGTCGCCCAGCACCACGTACTGGCGCGCCGCGCGCTGCATCGTCACCAGCTGTTCGCGCAGGTGCTGGGCGTCGGCGCTCAGGCGCAGCGCGCGCCCGGCGCCGGCGCGGCTTTGCGCCAGCAACTGCTCCAGCGTCTGCAGCCCGCGCAGCGACACCGCCGCCATCAGTGCCGCGATGGCCAGGAAGGCCACCACCAGCCACTGCCGGAACGAGGGCCGGAACGACCAGCGCGACAGGCCGGCCGCGATCACATCCCCGCGTAGTTCGGCCCGCCGCCGCCTTCGGGCGCGACCCAGACGATGTTCTGGCTCGGGTCCTTGATGTCGCAGGTCTTGCAATGGACGCAGTTCTGGGCGTTGACGACGAGCCGCTCGCCGCGCTCGTCGGTGCTGACGAACTCGTACACGCCGGCCGGGCAGTAGCGGCTCTCGGGGCCGGCGTAGCGCGCCAGGTTGAGGGCCACCGGCACCGCGGCATCCTTCAGCGTCAGGTGCGAGGGCTGGTTCTCTTCGTGGTTGGTGTTGCTGATGAAGACCGAGCTCAGGCGGTCGAAGGTGAGCTTGCCGTCGGGCCGGGGGTAGGCGATCCTGGGCACCTGGTCGGCGGCGTGCAGCCGCGCGTGGTCGGGCGTGTGGTGGTGCACGGTCCAGGGCGGGCTCTTCAGGCCCAGCTTGGGCAGCAGCCACTGCTCCACGCCGGTCATCAGCGTGCCCACCGTGTTGCCCTGCTTGAACCACTGCTTGAAGTTGCGGCTGCCGTTCAGCTCGTCGAACAGCCAGCTCCGGGCGAAGGCCTCGGGGTAGGCCACGAGCTCGTCGCCGCCGCGGCCGGCCTGCAGCGCCGCGGCGGCGGCCTCGGCGACCAGCAGGCCGGTCTTGATCGCGGCATGGCTGCCCTTGATGCGCGCCGCGTTCAGCGTGCCCGCGTCGCAGCCCACCAGCGCGCCGCCCGGAAACACCAGCTTGGGCAGGCTCAGCAGGCCGCCGGCGGTGATGGCGCGCGCGCCGTAGCCGATGCGCTTGCCGCCCTCCAGGTGGGCCCGGATGGCCGGGTGCGTCTTCCAGCGCTGCATCTCCTCGAACGGGCTGATCCAGGGGTTCTGGTAGTCCAGCCCGGTGACGAAGCCGGCCGTCACCAGGTTGCCCGGCAGGTGGTAGAGGAAGCCGCCGCCGTAGGTGTGCTCGTCCATCGGCCAGCCGGCGGTGTGCACCACCAGGCCCGGCCGGGCGCGCGCGGGCTCCACCTCCCACAGCTCCTTGATGCCCAGCGCGTAGCTCTGGGGGTCGCGCCCCTGGTCGAGCCGGTAGTGCGCGATGAGCTGCTTGCCCAGCTGGCCGCGTGCGCCCTCGGCGAAGACGGTGTACGGCGCCACGAGCTCCATGCCGAGCTGGAAGTGGTCGGTGGGCAGGCCGTCCTTGCCCAGGCCCAGGTCGCCGGTGGCCACGCCGCGCACGCCGCCCTCGTCATTGAACAGCACCTCGGCGGCGGCGAAGCCGGGGAAGATCTCCACCCCCAGCGCCTCGGCCTGCGCGGCCAGCCACTGCGTCACGGCGCCCAGGCTGATGACGTAGTTGCCCTGGTTGTGCAGGCAGCGCGGGATCAGCCACTGCGGCGTCGCGCGGGCGTCGGTGGGCGACAGGAACAGCACCTCGTCCTCGGTCACCGGCTGCAGCAGCGGCGCGCCGCGGGCCTGCCAGTCGGGGAACAGCTCGGCCAGCGCGCGCGGGTCCATCACCGCGCCCGACAGGATGTGCGCGCCGGGCTCCGAGCCCTTCTCCAGCACCACCACCGAGCGCTCGGGCGCGAGCTGCTTGAAGCGGATCGCGGTGGCCAGCCCGCCGGGGCCGGCGCCGACGACCACGAGGTCGTAGCTCATCGCCTCGCGCGGGCCAAACTGGGCCAGGATGTCGGCAGGGGTCATTCGGGGTCTCCGCGGGGGCTGGGGCCGGTCGGTCGACGGGCGGCGCGATTCTATGAAACGGGGCGGCCCCGCACGCGCTTCGGTACCATCCCCGCTCTGCCGGGATGCAGGAGCGGTCGCGATGGCGATGGATGTGGTGGACTACGAGATCAAGGGCGCGGAGATGCAGTTCGTCGAGGTCGAGCTCGACCCCGGCGAGGCTGCCATCGGCGAGGCCGGCAGCATGTTCTTCATGGACGACGGCATCGCCATGGACACCGTGTTCGGCGACGGCAGCGCCGGCAACGGCGGCTTGTTCGGCAAGCTGCTCAGCGCCGGCAAGCGGCTCGTCACGGGCGAGTCGCTGTTCACCACCGTCTTCGTCAACCAGGCCGCGACCAAGCGCCGCGTGGCCTTCGCCGCGCCCTACCCGGGCAAGATCGTCGCGATGGAACTGCGCCGCCTGGGCGGCACGCTGATCTGCCAGCGCGACGCCTTCCTGTGCGCGGCGCGCGGCGTGCAGCTCGGGCTGGCTTTCCAGCGCCGGCTGGGCACGGGCTTCTTCGGCGGCGAAGGCTTCATCATGCAGCGCCTGGACGGCGACGGCCTGGCCTTCGTGCATGCCGGCGGCACCATCGTGCAGCGCGAGCTGCAGCCAGGCGAGACGCTGCGCGTGGACACCGGCTGCGTGGTGGCCTACACCACCGGCGTGGACTTCGACATCCAGTACGTGGGCAAGATCAAGACCGCGCTGTTCGGCGGCGAGGGCCTGTTCCTGGCCCAGCTGCGCGGGCCGGGCACGGTGTGGCTGCAGAGCCTGCCGTTCTCGCGCCTGGCCTCGCGCGTGTTCGCCGCCGCGCCGCAGCGCGGCGGCCGCAGCGAAGAGAGCACCCTCGGCGGCCTGCTGCCGGCCGGTGGCGTGCTGGGCACGCTGCTGGGTGGCGACGACGAATAGCGTGCGTGCCGGCGCCGGGATCGTGGCACTGGTGCTGCTGGCCGCGGCCGGGGCGGGCGTGGCCCCGCGGCCCGCGCGTGCCGCAGCCGCATCGAGCTCGGTGCAGCTCGAAGACCTGACCTGGCCCGAGCTGCAGGCGCGCGTGCGCGCCGGCGCCACCACCGCGCTGGTGCCCATCGGCGGCACCGAGCAGAGCGGGCCGCAGATCGCGCTGGGCAAGCACAACGCCCGCGTGCGCGTGCTGGCCGAGCGCATCGCGCTGCGCCTGGGCGATGCGATCGTCGCGCCCGTCGTGGCCTACGTGCCCGAGGGCAGCATCGACCCGCCGACCCAGCACATGCGCTGGCCGGGCACGATCTCGATCCCGGTGCCGGCCTTCGAGGCCACCCTGGCCGGCGCCGCGCGCAGCCTGCTGGCGCACGGCTTCTGCCACGTCGTGTTCCTGGGCGACCACGGCGGCTACCGCGAGAGCCTGGTGCGCGCCGCGGCCGCGGTCGCCCGCGGCCGCCCGGCACCGCGGCCGGGCTGCGGCGCGCTGGCGCTGCCCGCGTACTACCGTGCCGCCGACACCGATTTCGCGCAGGCGCTGAAGGCGCAGGGCTTCAGCGCGGCCGAGATCGGCACCCACGCCGGCCTGGCCGATACCGCGCTCACGCTGGCCACCGCGCCGGCGCTGGTGCGCACCGACCCCGCCACGCTGGCGCGCGGCGTCGATGCCGAGGGCGGCAACGGCGACCCGCGCCGCGCCACGGCGGCGCTGGGCCGCGCCGGCGCCGACCACGTGGTCGACGTCAGCGTGGCCGCCATCCGCGCCGCCTTGCGCGGTGCACGCCGCTGAAGCCGCGCCGGCCGATCGCCTCTGCCCGACGCCCCTGCCCGACGCCGCTGTTCCAACATCGCCCCCGACGGAGACTCCCGCATGAAATCGGCAACCCAGGCGCGCCGCGCCACCCTCGGGGGCCTGGCCGTCGGCCTGGCCCTCGCGGGCGTGCTGTTCTGGGGCGTGCACGCCCGCAGCCAGACCCCGGCCGCGGCGCCGCCGGCCCGGCCCGCGGTCGACATCTATGCCCACACCGGCCCCAACCAGCTCAGCCCCGCGGTGGCGGGCGACCCGGTGCGGGTGTACGTGCCCAACCTGCGCTCCGACGCGGTCTACGTCATCGACCCGGCCACGATGCAGGTGGTGCAGCGCTTCAAGGTGGGCCTGTCGCCGCAGCACATCGTGCCGTCCTGGGACCTGAAGACGCTGTGGGTGACCAACAACGCCGAAGGCAGCACCCACGGCAGCCTCACCCCCATCGACGCCCGCACCGGCCAGGCCGGCGCCCCGGTGCCGGTGGACGACCCGTACAACATGTATTTCACGCCCGACGGCAAGTCGGCCATCGTGGTGGCCGAGGCGCGCAAGCGGCTGGATTTCCGCGACCCGCACACGATGGCGCTGCAGTTCTCGCTCGACGTGCCCGGCTGCCCGGGCATCAACCACGCCGAGTTCGCCGCCGACGGCCGCTACGCCATCTTCACCTGCGAGTTCTCGGGCGCGCTGGCCAAGATCGACCTCGTCTCGCACAAGGTACTGGGCTACCTGCAGCTGAAGATGCCGGCCACGCGCCTGCGCGAGAAGCCCCGCGCCGCACGCGCCGGCCAGACCTGGGAGCCGGGCGCCACCGAGGTGTGCACCGCCACCCACGGCATGCCGCAGGACATCCGCAGCTCACCCGACGGCACGCGCTTCTTCGTCGCCGACATGCATGCCGACGGCGTGCACGTGATCGACCCGGCGGCCTTCAAGCAGGTGGGCTACATCGTCACCGGCCTGGGCGCGCACGGGCTGTACCCCAGCCGCGACGGCAAGCGCCTGTACGTGGCCAACCGCGGTTCGCACCAGATCCACGGCCCGCGCCACGGTGAGGGCGGCGTGACGGTGATCGACTTCGCCACCGAGAAGGTGGTGGCGCGCTGGCCCGTGCCCGGCGGCGGCAGCCCCGACATGGGCAACGTCAGCGCCGACGGCAAGTGGCTGTGGCTGTCGGGCCGCTACGACGACGTGGTCTACCGCTTCGACACCGCCAGCGGCGCGGTCACGCAGATCGCGGTCGGCCAGGAGCCGCACGGCCTGACCGTGTGGCCGCAGCCCGGCCGCTACTCGCTCGGGCACACCGGCAACATGCGCTGACGATGCCGCCATGAGCGCGGTCTTCGATGCCTTCTGGCGTGCGGTGGCGTACTGCCTGCACCCGCGGGTGATCGTGCTGTCGCTGCTGCCGCTCGGCGTGGCCGGCGGCGCGGCCGCGCTGCTGGGCTGGGCCTACTGGGAAAGCGCCGTCGCGGCGGTGCGCGCGACGCTGGAGAATCGCGCACTGATCGCCGCGCTGCTGCAGTGGCTGGACTCGAACGGCTGGCAGCAGCTGCACGCCCTGATCGCGCCCCTGATCGTGGTGGCGCTGGCGGTGCCGGTGGTGGTGGTGGCGACGCTGCTGCTGGTGGCGCTGCTGGCCACCCCGGCGATGGTGCGCCTGGTGGCGACGCGGCGCTTCGGTGCGCTGCAGGCGCGCCGCGGCGGGAGCTGGTGGCAGAGCCTGGCCTGGTCGCTGGTGTGCACGCTGGCGGCCGCAGCGGCCCTGGTGCTCAGCCTGCCGCTGTGGTTCGTGCCGCCGCTGGCGCTGGTGCTGCCGCCGCTGATCTGGGGCTGGCTCACCTACCGCGTGCTGGCCTTCGACGTGCTGGCCCAGCATGCCAGCGCGGCCGAGCGGCGCCACCTGCTGCGCCGCGAGCGCTGGCCGCTGCTGGCGATGGGCGTGGTCTGTGGCTACCTCGGGGCGGTGCCGTCGTTGCTGTGGGCGCTGAGCGCGCTGACGCTGATCGTCGCGCCGCTGTTGATGGTGGTGTCGGTGTGGCTGTACACGCTCGTGTTCGCCTTCGCCGCCTGCTGGTTCGCGCATTTCCTGCTGGCGGCGCTGCAGCGCCTGCGCCTGGTGGAGGCGGCCGCGGCCGCGGTGGTGGCGCCGCCCGCGCCCGATGTGCCGCTGCCGCTGCCGTCGCTGCCACCGCCCGGGCCGCCGGCGCTGCTGCCGCCCGCAACCTGAAGACCCCGTACATGGACATCGGACTCATCATCGTCGGCGACGAGATCCTCTCGGGCAAGCGCCAGGACAAGCACCTGGCCAAGGTGCTCGAACTGCTCGCCGCGCGCGGCCTGATGCTGGCCTGGGCGCGTTACGTGGGCGACGACCGGCCGCGCATCACCGCCGCGCTGCGCGACGCGTTCGCCAGCGGCGACCTGGTGTTCTCGTGCGGCGGCATCGGCGCCACGCCCGACGACCACACGCGCCAATGCGCCGCCGCCGCGCTGGGCGTGCCGCTGGCGCTGCACCCGCAGGCGCGCGAGCTGATCCTGGCGCGGATGCGCGAGCTCGCCGCCGAGCAGGGCCTGCCCTACGAGCCCGATCGCGCCGACAACCAGCACCGGCTGAACATGGGGGTGTTCCCCGAGGGGGCCACGCTCGTCCCCAACCCCTACAACAAGATCCCCGGCTTCAGCGTCGGCGACGTGCACTTCGTGCCCGGATTCCCGGTCATGGCCTGGCCGATGATCGAGTGGGTGCTGGACCAGCGCTACGCCCGCCTGCACGGCGGCGCGCGGCAGGTCGAACGCTCGGTGATCGTGTTCGGGGCCATGGAGGCCAGCCTGACGCCGCTGATGGAGACGCTGGAAGCGCGCTTCGCCGGGGTGAAGGTGTTCAGCCTGCCCAGCGTGGACCACCCGCAGTACGGCCGCCACATCGAACTGGGCGTGAAGTCGGTGCACGACCCGGTGGAGGCTTTCGATGCGCTGCGCCAGGGCCTGCTGCAGTTTGGCGCCAAGCTCGGCCCCGAGATGGTGCGTTGAGGCGCGCGCGGCCGCCCGCATTTGGTGCTGCCTGGCGGCAACAGCCGCGGCGGGAGCCGGCATGCTTTCTGCTAAATTTTGATGCGCCTTGTTGGGGTTTGCCCCGCCGGCCCACACCACACACACACCGATCCACGAGCCCTGCTAGGAGAAACCTGAATGTCGAAAACCGTTGCCGACGTGATGAAGATGGTGAAGGAGCATGAGGTCAAGTTCGTCGACTTCCGCTTCACCGACACCCGCGGCAAAGAGCAGCACGTGTCGGTGCCGGTCTCGCACTTCGATGAGGACAAGTTCAGCGCCGGCCACGCCTTCGACGGCTCGTCCATCGCCGGCTGGAAGGGCATCGAAGCCTCGGACATGCTGCTGATGCCCGACCCCAACACCGCCAACATCGATCCCTTCTTCGAGGAGCCCACGCTCATCCTGTCGTGCGACGTGCTCGAGCCCGGCGACGGCAAGCCGTACGAGCGCGACCCGCGCAGCCTGGCGCGCCGCGCCGAGGCCTACCTCAAGAGCAGCGGCATCGGCGACGCGGCCTACTTCGGCCCCGAGCCCGAGTTCTTCATCTTCGACCAGGTGAAGTGGAACATCGACATGTCGGGTGCCTCGTACTCGATCAGCTCCGAAGAAGCGCCCTGGTCCACCGGCGCCAGCTTCGAAAGCGGCAACATGGGCCACCGGCCGGGGGTCAAGGGCGGCTACTTCCCCGTGCCCCCGGTGGACAGCTTCCAGGACATGCGCAGCGAGATGTGCCTGATCCTCGAATCGCTGGGCATCCCGGTGGAAGTCCACCACCACGAGGTGGCGGCGCCCGGCCAGTGCGAGATCGGCACCAAGTTCAGCACCCTGGTGCAGCGTGCCGACTGGCTGATCCTGCAGAAGTACGTCATCCACAACGTGGCCCAGGCCTACGGCAAGACGGCCACCTTCATGCCCAAGCCCGTGGTCGGCGACAACGGCAGCGGCATGCACGTGCACCAGTCGGTGTGGAAGGGCGGCACCAACCTGTTCGCGGGCGACGGCTACGCGGGCCTGAGCGATTTCGCGCTGCACTACATCGGCGGCATCATCAAGCACGCGCGCGCCCTGAACGCCATCACCAACCCCGGCACCAACAGCTACAAGCGCCTGGTGCCCGGCTTCGAAGCGCCGGTGAAGCTGGCGTACAGCTCGCGCAACCGCTCGGCCTCCATCCGCATCCCCTACGTGCCCAGCCCGAAGGGCCGCCGCATCGAAGTGCGCTTCCCCGACCCCACCTGCAACCCGTACCTGGCCTTCAGCGCCATGCTGATGGCGGGGCTGGACGGCGTCGAGAACAAGATCCACCCGGGCGAGGCGGCCACCAAGGACCTGTACCACCTGCCGCCGGAAGAAGACGCCAAGATCCCCACCGTGTGCTCGAGCCTGGACCAGGCGCTGGAGTACCTGGACAAGGACCGCGCGTTCCTGACCAAGGGCGGCGTGTTCACCGATGCCTACATCGACGCCTACATCGAGCTGAAGATGCAGGAGGTGACGCGGTTCCGCATGACCACGCACCCGGTCGAGTTCGACATGTACTACTCGCTCTGAACCGGCATCCGGCTTGCCAGCGGGCCTGCGGGCCCGTTTTTCGTGGACGCTGCGCCGCTGCCGGCGGGCGGCCTGCGCCACAATGGCCGCATGCCGACCTTGCGATCGACCCCGGCCTTGCTGGCCCTGTCCGTGACCGCGGCGCTGTTGCCGGCGCTGGCCCCGCTGCCGGCGCTGGCCCAGGACGGTGGCAAGCCGGTCTATCGCTGTCCCGGGCCGCCGGTGCTCTACACCGACACGCTGTCGCTGCAGGAGGCGCGCGCACGCGGCTGCCGCACCATCGACGCCGCCCCCGTGACCGTGATCTCGTCGCCGCGGCCGCGTCCGGCCGCGGCGGCCGCCTCGCGCGCCAGCGACGCGCGCGTCGACCCGGCGGCCCAGCGCAGCCGCGACAACGAGGCGCGCAAGATCCTGAGCGACGAGCTCCAGAGCGAGCAGTCCAAGCTCGACGCGCTGCGCCAGGAATACAACAACGGCCAGCCCGAGCGCCTGGGCAGCGAACGCAACTACCAGCGCTACCTCGACCGCGTCGCCGAGCTCAAGGCCGCGATCGAGCGCAAGCAGGCCGACATCGAATCGATCAAGCGCGAACTGGCCAAGATGCAGTGAGTGCCGCGGGGCCCGCGTGAGCAACGAGCCGCTGCTGCCGGGCTTCGAGCCCTTCGACCAGCTCGCCAGCATGGTGGCGGTGGTGGCGCCCGACGGTCGTTGCCTGCTGGCCAACTCGGCCCTGGAGAACGTGCTCGGCGTCTCGCGCCGCGCCTTGCAGCGTGGCAGCCTGCTCGACTGGATGGCCGACCCGGCGCAGCTGCGCGAGACGCTGTGGCTGGTGGCGCGCAACCAGGTCGCCAGCAGCCGCTTCGACGCCCACCTCACGCGCATGCCGGCCGGCAGCCCCGAGCTGCCGGTGCACCTGATCGTCAGCCAGACCGAGTGGCCCGACCGCGTGCTGGTGGAGATGATCGAGATCGAGCAGCAGACCCGGCTCGAGCGCGAGGAGCGCACCCACGGTCTGGCGCAGGCCAACAAGGAGCTGGTGCGCAACCTGGCGCACGAGATCAAGAACCCGCTGGGGGGCATCCGCGGCGCCGCGCAGCTGCTGGCGATGGAGGTGACCTCCCGGGAGCTGACCGAATACACGCGCATCATCATCCAGGAGGCCGACCGGCTGCAGGCCCTGGTCGACCGGCTGCTGGCCCCGCACCGCCGGCCGCAGGTGGTGGCCGAGGTGAACATCCACGAGGTCTGCGAGCGCGTGCGCTCGCTGATCCTGGCCGAGTTTCCGCGCGGGCTCGACGTGGCGCGCGACTACGACACCTCGATCCCCGAGTTCCGCGGCGACCGCGAGCAGCTCATCCAGGCGGTGCTCAACATCGCGCACAACGCCACCCACGCGCTGGCCGAGCGCATCGCCGCCGGTGACGCCAGGCTGGCGCTGCGCACGCGGGTCGCGCGCCAGGCCACCTTCAGCCGCCAGCGCTATCGCCTGGCACTGGAATTGCATATCGAGGACAACGGGCCTGGCGTGCCCGAGGACATCCGCGATCGCATCTTCCACCCGCTGATTTCGGGTCGCGAGGGCGGCTCCGGCCTCGGGCTGACGCTGGCGCAGACTTTCGTGCAGCAACACCAGGGCACGATCGAATGCGACAGCGTGCCGGGCCGCACCGTCTTCAAGATCCTCATCCCACTGCCTTCGTGATCGCGCCGCTCGCATGAAACCCATCTGGATCGTCGACGACGATCAATCGATCCGCTTCGTGCTCGAGAAGGCGCTGACGCGGGAGCAGTTCAGCGTGCGCACCTTCGCCAACCCGCGCGAAGTCATCAAGGCCCTGGAAGACGACGCACCGCAGGTGCTGGTGAGCGACATCCGCATGCCCGGCGGCAGCGGCATCGACCTGCTGGCCGAGGTGAAGAGCCGCCAGCCCGGGCTGCCGGTCATCATCATGACGGCGTTCTCCGATCTCGAGAGCGCCGTGTCGGCCTTCCAGGGCGGTGCCTTCGAGTACCTGCCCAAGCCCTTCGACCTGACCACCGCGGTCGACCTGATCCGCCGGGCCGTGCAAGAGAGCCTGCGCGAGGAAGTGGCCGAGGCCGCCCCCGCCCCCGCGCCCGAAATGCTGGGTCAGGCGCCGGCGATGCAGGACGTGTTCCGCGCCATCGGCCGGCTGAGCCAGAGCCAGGTCACGGTGCTGATCACCGGCGAGAGCGGCACCGGCAAAGAGCTGGTGGCGCGCGCCCTGCACAAGCACAGCCCGCGCGTGGGCGGCCCGTTCATCGCCATCAACACCGCCGCGATCCCGAAAGACCTGCTCGAGAGCGAGCTGTTCGGCCACGAGCGCGGCGCCTTCACCGGCGCCCAGACCACGCGCCGCGGCCGCTTCGAGCAGGCCGACGGGGGCACGCTGTTCCTGGACGAGATCGGCGACATGCCGTTCGACCTGCAGACGCGGCTGCTGCGCGTGCTCAGCGACGGCCAGTTCTACCGCGTCGGCGGCCATCAGCCGCTGAAGAGCAACGTGCGCGTGATCGCCGCCACGCACCAGAACCTCGAGGAGCGGGTGCGCCAGGGCGCCTTCCGCGAAGACCTGTTCCACCGCCTGAACGTGATCCGGCTGCGCCTGCCCGCGCTGCGCGAGCGCCGCCACGACATCCCGATGCTGACCCGCTTCTTCCTCGGCAAGAGCGCGCGCGAGCTGGGCGTGGAGGCCAAGCGCATCAGCGACGGTGCGCTCGACCGGCTGGCCCAGTTCGACTTTCCGGGCAACGTGCGCCAGCTCGAGAACCTGTGCCATTGGCTCACCGTGATGGCGCCGGCGCAGGTGGTCGAGCCCAAGGACCTGCCGCCCGAAGTGAGTGGAGCCTCGATCGCTGCCACGACCGCGCCGGCCGCGGCACCGGCGCCCACCGTGCAGCCACCCGCCCCCGGCCCGTTGCCGCTGCCCGACAGCGGCGGGGCCCTGCCGGCCGCCGCCGCCCTGGTGCCGGCGACCGAGGCGCCGCCTTCGTGGCAGGCCGATCTCGAGCGCGAGGCCCGGCGCCGGCTCGATGCCGGCGACCGCGCAGTCTGGGACGGCCTGACGCGGCAGTTCGAGGCCTGCCTGATCCAGACCGCGCTCGAACTCACGCGCGGACGCCGCATCGAGGCGGCGCAGCGCCTGGGCATCGGCCGCAACACCATCACACGCAAGATCCAGGAGCTGGGGCTGGAGGATTGAGCCGGCCCGAGGCGGTCGCGTGCGCGGTCCGACGCGGGCCCGGGCGGCCGGGCGCCGTCATGCCAGCGCCACCACCACCGGGGCGTGGTCGCTGGGGCGTTCGTTCTTGCGCGGCAGCCGGTCGATGACGCAGGCCTGCACCCGCGGGCGCAAGGCCTCGCTGAGCAGGATGTGGTCGATGCGCAGGCCCTGGTTCTTGCGAAACGCCAGGTTGCGGTAATCCCACCAGCTCCACGATTTGGGCGGCTGCTCGAACAGCCGGAAGGCATCCAACAGGCCCGCCGCGATCAGTCCCTGGAAGTGCGCGCGCTCTTGCGGCGTGCAGTGGATCTGCCCGGCCCAGGCCACGGGGTCGTAGACGTCGCGGTCCTCGGGCGCGATGTTGAAGTCGCCCATCAACACCAGCTGCGGGTGCACGGCCAGTTCGGCCTGCACCCAGGCGCGCAAGGCCGCCAGCCAACGCATCTTGTAGGTGAACTTGTCGCTGTCGGGCGCCTGGCCGTTGGGGAAGTAGGCGCCGATCACGCGCAGGCCCTGGATCGTGCCGGCGATCACGCGCGCCTGCTCGTCGTCGAAGCCAGGGATGTTCTTCACCACGTCGCTGGCGGCCACCCGCGTGAGCAGCGCGACCCCGTTGTACGTCCTCTGCCCGAAGCACTGTACCGCGTAGCCCAGCGCTTCGAGTTCGGCCTGCGGAAACTTCTCGTCCACGAGCTTGGTCTCTTGCAGCGTCAGCACATCCACGGGGTTCGCCGCCAGCCAGTCCAGCACCTGCGGCAGCCGCACGGCCAGTGAATTGACGTTCCAGGTGGCGAGTTTCAAAGAAGTCCTAAGTTGCTGTTTTTATTGAAGTTTATTTCTTGCGTTCTGGTCGGTACCCCCACGCATACCCCCACATTTTTCCGCTGCGAGCCCAGGCGATGGCGCTGGGCGGCAATCTGTTGTCGCCATCCTACAAGCGGTCGTCGGCACGCGTTCTTGGGTCCGGGGGCAGAGCGTCATGCGGACATCCGCACCGCCGCGTTCACCTTGAGCGCAAGCGCCTGGCAACGCTGCAGCAGGACGTCGAAGGGTTCGGCGTCGTCCAAGAGCAGGCCGTCCTCAACCATGCGCTGGTAGTCGTCGGCCAGCGTCTTCCGCGCTTGGCCCGAACGCTCTGCAGCTACAAGCAGCGCCTCGCGCTGATCCTCGCGCGGCAGGGCGAAGTATTCAGGCACGGGTCACCAGGCTGCTGACCTGGCTCGCAAGCCAGGTGGGCAGGCGCGCGCGTGCGTTGGCGACGGCCAGCAGTTCCGACGCCGGCAGCCTTTGCCTGAGCTGACCGAGCGCCGCTTCGGATCCCGACGGCCCTACCCAGGCCAGCGAGCGGATGACTTCGCCCGCGGCCTGCCCTGGGTAGAGCAGTTGCCACGGCGGGGCATGCTTCAACTCGACCGTCTGCGCGCCGAGCTTGAGCTTGCGGCTGCGGCCCGATGTCAGGAAGACCTGGCGCACCGGCACCTGAGTCGTCAGACCCAGCGCATTCGCGGCAGCCGCGCCGTTGCCGACGACGGTTTCGCCGCGCTGGCTGGCCCATTCCTGGACCACCTTGGCGACTTCCGGTGCCCGTGCGCCGAACTTGCCCTTCACCGGCAGGACGTAGACGCCCCGCCCGGCGCGCAGCAGCTCGCCGCTGCGCGCCAGGCGCGACAGCGCCTGATCCACCGCAGCCCGGCTGCCCAGGTGCAGCAGGGCCTTGGCGGACAGGCTGGCGCCCTCCGGCATCGAGGCGGCGTGCGCGAGGACTTGCTGGGCGAGGTTGGACACGGTGATTCCTTTGATGTCAGAAGTATGAGTCTAGTTCTGACAACTCTCAAGGGCTGGGGGCGCGGAGCGTGGGGGAGGGTGCTTGGATGGTCCGGGCAGGATGCCCGGAATCCCAGCAAGGCGCCCGCCGTACTTGCACGCGGGTAGAGACAGGCACTCCCTTTCATCGTCATCGATCTCCCTTCAAGGCCTTGTCGTCAGGACTTAAACGCGTTTATCTGACAGGATTCGGCGCGGTACACCGAAAGAAGACTCATGTCCTTGAAAGAACTCGCGCGCCCTGCGCGGCACACCCTCCACACGCGAGCCGGCTGTCGCGTCAAGCGCAGTCACGTGCACGAGCGCCTCCATTCAATGGACAGTTCAGGGTCGGGTCGCTCGAAGATCTTGGACGACAGCACGATGCCCCCGCCAGCTGCGTAATGGGTGCACTGCGATGAACGACGAGTTGCTGCAATCCGTCCTCACCTGCCCGGTGTGCGGCCACGCCAGGCAGGAGACGATGCCCACCGATGCCTGCCAATGGTTCTACGAATGCCGGCAGTGCAAGACCGTGCTGCGCCCGCGGGCCGGCGACTGCTGCGTCTTCTGCTCGTACGGCACGCGCAGATGCCCGCCGGTGCAGGCCGCCGACGCGCCCTGCTGCGGGCGCTGAAGCCGCCCCCGGGCGACGGCCTGCCGGCGGGCCGCGCTGCGCTAAAGTGCGCGGCCTGGAGCTGGCATGCCTCCTTCGCGTCGGCCTGGGGGGCTGCACCCTGAAAGCACCGACCTCATGACCCTGTCCCTGCTCGCGATCAGCCTGGGCGCCGCCCTGGGCGCCATCCTGCGCTGGGTGCTGAGCACGCAGCTCAACGCGCTGTTCCCGATCATTCCGCCGGGCACGCTGGCCTCCAACCTGATCGGCGGCTACCTCATCGGCCTGGCGATGGCCTTCTTTGCCAGCCACGCCGCGCTGCCGCCCGAGTGGCGGCTGCTCACCGTCACCGGTTTCCTGGGCGGCCTCACCACGTTCTCCACCTTCTCGGCCGAGGTCTCCGCCCAGCTGCTGGCGGGGCGCCTGGGCTGGGCGCTGGCGGGCATCGCGCTGCACGTGGTGGGCAGCCTGGTGATGACGCTGCTGGGCGTGGCCACCGTCGCCGGGCTGACCTCGTTGCTGCGGGCCTGAGGTGCAGCGCCGCGCCGTGGCCTGGATCGTGTTCGCCCAGCTGTGCGGCACCTCGCTCTGGTTCAGCGCCAACAGCGCGGCCGACGATCTGCGGCGGCTGTGGGGCCTGTCGGCGGGCGACATCGGCTGGCTCACCAACGCCGTGCAGCTGGGCTTCATCGCCGGCACCCTGGGCTTCGCGCTCACCGGCGTGGCCGACCGCTACCCGGCCAGCCGCATCTTCGCCACCTGCGCCGTGCTCGGGGCGCTGTTCAACGCCGGCTTCGCGCTCTTCAGCGGCGGCCTGGGCAGCGCGATGGCGCTGCGCTTCGCCGTCGGCCTGTGCCTGGCCGGCATCTACCCGCTGGGCATGAAGCTGATCGTGAGCTGGGCGCCGGCGCGCGCCGGCCGCAGCCTGGGCTGGCTGGTGGGCATGCTCACGCTGGGCACGGCGCTGCCGCACGGCCTGCGCATGGCCGGCAGCGCGCTGCCATGGCAGGCCGTGATCGGCGCCTCGTCGTTGCTGGCGCTGGTGGGTGCCGCGGTCATCGCCCGGCTCGGCGACGGCCCGCACCTGCGGCGCGGGGGCGCGGATGCCACGGCCGGTGCGGCTCGGGCGGCGGGCGCCGGCCGGCCCGGCGCGCAGGTGCTGCGGGCCTTCCGGCTGCCCGACTTCCGCGCCTCGGCCTTCGCCTACTTCGGCCACATGTGGGAGCTGTACGCCTTCTGGACCCTGGTGCCGCTGCTGCTGCTGCCGGTGCTGGGCCGCGCCGGGGCGGCCGATCCGCGGGCGGTGTCGGGCTGGGCCTTCGCCATCATCGCGATCGGCACGCTGGGCTGCGTGCTCGGCGGCCAGCTCAGCAGCCGCTTCGGCAGTGCCAAGGTCGCGTGGGCGGCGCTGTTCACCTCGGGCCTGGTCTGTGCCGTCTACCCGCTGCTGGCGCCGCTGCCCACCGCCGCGGTGCTGGCCGTGCTGCTGGTGTGGGGCCTGGCGGTGGTGGCCGATTCACCGCAGTTCTCGGCCCTGTCGGTGCAGGCCTGCCCGCCCGAGCTGGTGGGCAGTGCGCTGACGATCCAGAACAGCGCCGGCTTCCTGCTCACCACGTTCTCGATCCAGCTGACGACCTCGGCCCTGCCCGCGCTCGGCAGCCAGGTCGCCTGGCTCCTGCTGCCCGGCCCCATCGTGGGGCTGGTCTGCCTGCGCCGGCTGGCGTTTCCGGCCGCGGCCGCCACGGCCGTGCGGCCGGCGGCCTGACCACCACCCCACGGCGACGTTCATCCACCCACGCACCCCACCATGTTCAACGCCCTCTACCTCGAACAGACCAGCGACAAGCGCACCACCGCCCGGCTGCAGGCGCTGGACGACGCGGCCCTGCCCACCTTCGATGCGCGCGGCGTCGCGGTCGACATCGCGTTCTCGACCCTCAACTACAAGGACTGCCTGGCGATCACCGGCAAGTCGCCCGTGGTGCGCAAGTGGCCGATGGTGCCGGGCATCGATTTCGCCGGCACCGTGTCCGCCAGCGACGACCCGCGCTGGCAGCCCGGCGACGCGGTCATCCTCAACGGCTGGGGCGTGGGCGAGTCGCACTGGGGCGGACTGGCGCAGAAGGCGCGCGTGAGCGGCGACTGGCTGGTGCGCCGGCCCGAGGCGCTGAGCGCCTTCGAGGCGATGGCCATCGGCACCGCCGGCTACACGGCCATGCTGTGCGTGCTGGCGCTGGAGCGGCGCGGCGTGCAGCCCGGCCAGGGCGAGATCCTGGTCACGGGCGCCAGCGGCGGCGTGGGCTCGTTCGCGGTCTCGCTGCTGGCGCGCCGGGGTTTCCAGGTGGTCGCCTCCACCGGCAAGGCGGGCGAGGCCGGCTACCTGCAGGCGCTGGGCGCGACCGAGGTGATCGACCGTGCCACGCTGGCGGCGCCGGGCAAGCCGCTGCAGAAGGAGCGCTGGGCCGGCGTCGTCGATTCGGTGGGCTCGCACACGCTGGCCAACGCCTGCGCCGGCACCCGCTACGGCGGCACCGTGGCGGCCTGCGGCCTGGCCCAGGGCATGGAGCTGCCGCTGACGGTGGCGCCCTTCATCCTGCGCGGCGTGGCGCTGGTGGGCGTGGACAGCGTGATGGCGCCGCTGGCGCTGCGCACCGAGGCCTGGTCGCGCCTGGCCGCGGAGGTGGACCGCGGCGCCATCGCCGCCATCGCCAGCCGCATCGGCCTGGCCGAGGCGCTGGAGGCCGCACCGCGCCTGCTGGCGGGCGCGGTGCGCGGCCGCCTGGTGGTGGACGTGCAGCGCTGAGCTCGCGCGGCCCGGGCGGTGCCGCGGCCGGCGCCGTCAGCGGAACTGGTCGAGCAGCCGGTCCAGCGCCATCACGAAGGGCTGCTGCATCAGCGGCAGCGTCAGCACCAGCCCGAGCAGGCCCACGCCGAGCGTGACCGGGAACCCGACGGCGAAGATGTTGATCTGCGGCGCCACGCGCGAGATCGCGCCCAGCACCAGGTTGACGAACAGCAGCATCGTGATCAGCGGCAGCGCGATCCACAGCCCGGTGGAGAAGATCTCGGCGCCCCAGTGCTGCGGCTGCACCTGGTGCAGAAAGGCGAACGGCTCGGGCCCGACCGGGAACGCCGCGAAGCTCTGCGCCAGCGCGGCGATCACCAGCAGGTGGCCGTTGATGACGATGAACAGCCACGCCACCAGGGTGCCGAAGAGGCGGCTCACCGCGGTGGCGGTGCCGGCCGACAGGGGGTCGAAGAAGGCGGCGAAGTTCAGGCCCATCTGCAGCCCGATCAGCTCGCCCGCGAACTCGACCGCGGCGAACACCAGCCGCACCGCGAAGCCCAGCGACAGGCCGATCACGGCCTGCTGTGCCACCAGCATCAGTGCCACCGGCGAATCCAGCGCCACCACCGGCGGGGCCGGCAGACTGGGCAGCGCAGCGTAGGCGATCAGCCCGGCCAGCCCGATGCGCACCCGTGCCGGCACCGGCGAGGTGCCCAGCACCGGCATCGCGCCCAGCAGCGCCAGCGCGCGCAGGAAGGGCCACAGCAGCGGCGTGATCCAGCCCAGCAGCTGGGCGTCGGTGAAGGTGATCACGGGCGCCGCCTGGCGGGCCCCGGGGCGCGCTTCATGGCTGCACGGCCCGCTCAGCCCACGGCCGAGGGTATGGCCATCAGCATCTGCCGGATGTAGTCGACCAGCGTCGTGACCATCCACGGCCCGGCGATCGCCAGCACCGCCACCGCGGCCAGCACCTTGGGCACGAAGCTCAGCGTGGCCTCGTTGATCTGGGTCGCGGCCTGGAAGATGCTGACCACCAGCCCCACCACGAGGGCCGTCAGCAGCACCGGCGCCGACACCGTCAACATCAGCATCAGGGCCCGCTGGCCGATGGTCAGGACTTGCTGTGCATCCATGAGGGCCGGGGTGTCGTCAGGTCGCGAAAGAGGCGGCCAGCGAGCCGAGCAGCAGGTTCCAGCCGTCGGCCAGCACGAACAGCATCAGCTTGAAGGGCAGCGCCACCAGCACCGGGCTCAGCATCATCATGCCCAGGCTCATCAGCACGCTGGCCACGATCATGTCGATGACCATGAAGGGGATGAAGATCATGAAGCCGATCTGGAACGCGCTCTTCAGCTCGCTCGTCACGAAGGCCGGCACCAGCACCGACAGCGGCACGTCGGCGCCGCGCGTCTGCGGCGGCAGCTTGGCCAGCTTGGTGAACAGCTGCACGTCGCTCTGGCGCGTCTGCTTGAGCATGAAGCTGCGCAGCGGCAGCACGCCTTTCTGCAGCGCCTCCTCGGCGCTCATCGTGCCGGCGCTGTAGGGCGCATACGCCTGCTGGTAGATCTGGTCGAAGGTGGGCGACATCACGAAGAAGGTCAGGAATAGGCTCAGGCCCACGATCACCTGGTTCGGCGGCGCGGTCTGCGTGCCCAGGGCCTGGCGCATCAGCGACAGCACGATCACGATGCGGGTGAAGCCCGTCATCAGCAGCAGCACCGCGGGCAGGAACGACAGCGCGGTGAAGAACAGCAGGGTCTGGATCGGCACCGAGTAGCTGGTGCCGCCAGGGCCCTGGCCGATCAGCAGCGGCAGCGTGCCCGGGGCCTGCTGCGCGAGCGCCGCGCCGGCGCCGGCGGCCAGCAGCGCGAAGACGAGGCCGCGGCGGCCTGCGGCCGTCGCGGTGCGCAGCGCGGGCTCACGCACCGGGGGCCTCGCGGTCTCGGCGGCGCCGGCCGAGCAGCTGCGCGAAGGCGCTGCCGGGGGTGGCGGGCGTGGTGGCGTGGGCGGGGTTGCCGGGCGCCGCCGCGGCGCCGTCCTGCGGGGCCATCTGGTGCAGCGTGCGCAGGCCGTGCGGCGAGACGCCCAGCACCAGCCATTGCCGCT
The DNA here is from genome assembly GCA_028872015.1 of Burkholderiales bacterium. Taxonomy (GTDB): domain Bacteria; phylum Pseudomonadota; class Gammaproteobacteria; order Burkholderiales; family Burkholderiaceae_C; genus Rubrivivax. Next base: position 20,284 of record JAGWLO010000006.1, read on the forward strand.
GCTCGCCCTGGCCGACCTCCACCGTGACCAGCCGGTGCTGCGCCGACAGCGGCAGCACCGCCACCGTGCGCGGGGCCCCGGGCCGGCCGCTGCCGCCGCCGGCCAGCGGCGTGCGCTTGAGCAGCCACAGCGCCAGCGGGATGAGCGCGATGACGACGACGAACCACAGCACCGAAGTGCCCAGACCGGGTTGCATCGAGGTTCGCCTCAGGCCTTGGACAGCCGGCGCATGCGCTCGCTGGGGGTGACGATGTCGGTCAGGCGGATGCCGAACTTGTCGTTCACCACCACCACCTCGCCCTGCGCGATGAGGTAGCCGTTGACGAGCACGTCCATCGGCTCGCCGGCCAGCGTCTCGAGCTCGACCACCGAGCCCTGCGCCAGCTGCAGGATGTGCTTGATCGGGATCCGCGTGCGCCCCAGTTCCACCGTGAGCTGGACCGGGATGTCCAGGATCATGTTGATGTCGTTGCCGGCACCGGCGCCGCCGGTGCCGGTGGGCGCGAAGTTGGTGAAGGCCGCCGGTGCCACCGTCTCGGCCGGCCCGCTGACCTCGCTGGCCACCTCGGCGCCGGGGCCGGGCTTGCTCTCGGCCAGCGCGGCGGCCCACTCGGCGGCCATCTTGTCTTCTTCGCTCATCTGTTCTGCAGGTTCAGCCATGGTTCGATCCTTGGAGCCAGCCGAGGTTGTTGCCGGTGAGCAGGCGGTCGATCTTGACCGCGTAGCGGTTGTTGCTGGTGCCGTAGTGGGCGTCGAAGACGGGCACGCCGGCCACCTTGGTCTGGATCAGCGGCTCGAGGTCGAGCTCGATGAAGTCGCCGGGCTTGAACGAGAGCAGCTGCTCGACGGTGGCGCCGGCATGGCCGAGCTCGGCCACGAGCTCGACCTCGGCGTCCTGGATCTGGTGCTTGAGCAGGTTGATCCAGCGCCGGTCGGGCTCGACCGCGTCGCCCTGGATGGTCGAGTACAGCACGTCGCGGATCGGCTCCAGCGTCGAGTACGGCATGCAGAAGTGCACCGTGCCCGTGGTCTCGCCGATCTCGAGCGTGAAGCTGGTGGTCACCACCACCTCGCTGGGCGTGGCGATGCTGGCGAACTGCGGCTGCATCTCGCTGCGCTGGTACTCCAGCTCCACCGGGTAGATGCCGGTCCAGGCCTTCTTGTACTCGGCGCTGATGACCTCCACCAGGCGCAGGATCACGCGCAGCTCGGTCGGGCTGAAGTCGCGGCCTTCGATCCGCGTGTGGTACTTGCCCACGCCGCCGAACAGGGCGTCGATCACCGCGAACACCAGGCTCGGATCGCACACGATCAGGCCCGCGCCGCGCAGCGGCTTGATGTTGACGATGTTGAAGTTGGTGGGCACCACGACCTCGCGCAGGAAGGCGCTGAACTTCTGCACCTTGATGCCGCCGATCGCCACCTCGGGGCTGCGCCGGATCAGGTTGAACAGGCCGATGCGGATGTTGCGGGCGAAGCGCTCGTTGATGACCTCCATCGTCGGCATGCGGCCGCGGACGATGCGCTCCTGGCTGGCCAGGTCGTAGTCGCGGATGCCTTCGGTGGGGGCCTCGCCCTCGTCGAGCTTCTGGCTCTCGCCGGTGATGCCCTGCAGCAGGGCATCGACCTCGTCCTGCGAAAGGATCTGCTGGTTCATTGGATGATGAAGTTCGAGAACTGCACCGCCTTCACCGGGAGCTCGGCGTCCTTCGCCTTCTTGCGCCCGCCGTGCTCGGCGGCGCTGGCCGACTCGCCGGCCTCGGGCGGCAGGGCGTAGCCCAGCGCGCGCAGCGTCTCGCGCCGGATGCGCGCGGCGAGCTGGGCCTTGCCCTCGCGGCTGCCCAGGTCGGCCGCGGTGCGGTCGGCGATCGCCATCAGCACGTTGTTGCGGATCGCGGGCATGAAGGCCTTGATCTCCTCGGCCACCTTGGCGTCGGTCACCTCCAGCGTGATGCCCACCTGGGCGTAGCGCTCGGCGTCGCGGTCGGCCAGGTTCACCGTGAACGGGTCCAGCGGCACGAAGGTGGGCGGGGCCTCGGGCGCGTGCTTGGCCTCGGCCGCCGGCGCCGGCGTGCTGCCGTCGCCGCTGTCCGCGGCCTGCTGCCGCTTCTTCAGCACCAGCAAGCCGCCCACGGCGGCGAGCGCGAGCACGAGCAGGACCACGCCGCCGATCAGGATGATCTTCTTCTTGCCCCTGGCGGGCGGTGCGGCGGCTGCGCTGGCAGCGTTGGCGGGGGCAGTGGCGGCGGCCGTGGACATCGGGGGCTCCTGGGGTGCGGCGAAGTCGATGACGCCCGCACTCGGCGGGTTGCAACGATTATTGAGAGCCCCCCCTGCGCCGCAAGCCGGGATAAGGGACGCGAAAGCCGCTCTTCACTGCACCGGCGCGGCGGCCGCGCCCGGGTCAGGCCACCAGGTCGACCACGCCGCGGCGCACCACCGCGGGGGGCGCGGCGCGGGGCGGGGCCCCGTCGCCGCTGCCCAGGGCCTGGACGCCGAGCGCGCCGCCCCGGCTTCCGCCACGGCCGTCGTCGCGGCCGGCGCCGTCGCCACCGCTCTGGCGCGGCTGGTCGAACACGCCGCCACCGGCGAGCGTGAGGCCGGCCTCGCGCAGGCTGCCGGCCAGCTGCGGCATCGCCTGCTCGAGCGCGCTGCGGGTGCCGGCGTGGGCGGCGGCCAGGTGCAGCTGCGCGTTCTGGCCGTTGAGCTCGATCTGCACCGTCAGCGGCCCCATCTGCGCCGGGTTGAGCTCGAGCGTGGCGTGCTGCACGCCGTCGCGGATGAAGGTGGTGATGCGGCTGCCCAGCTCGGCGGCGAAGGCCGCGCTGCCCGGGCTGGCGGCCAGGCCCGCGGGCGTGGCCGTGGCTGGGGCGCCGGGCACTGCGGCGGACGAGAGCGGCGACGCCGATGCGGCGGCCAGCAGGCCGCCGACGTCGGCCGCGGCGATGCTGCTGCCGTTGCCGGGGCTGCTGCCGTGGCCCCGCGGGGCGTCGGCCGCCAGGCCTGCGAAAGCGAGCGCCGACGGGTCGCCGGCCGCGCCGCCTGCCGCCGGCGAGCCACCGGCGCCGAGGGCCGGCAGCGACAGCCCTGCGGGGCCCGACGACGCGGCCTGGGCCCGGGCCTGGGCCGCACCCAGGCCGCGACCGCCGGCATCCGCGGCGGTATCGGCGGCGGTATCGGCGGCCGTGCCGCCGGTGGGCGCGGCCGCGGGTTGCGCGGCGGTGTGCACCGCGGCCAGCCCGAGCAGCGCCGCGGCCGTGGTGCTGTCATCGGCTCGCGCGGCGACCTTGCGCGACCCGCGGCCGGCCGCACGGCCGTGGGCTTCGTCCGTGCCCGGCACCGACTTCGTCGCCGGGTCGGCGGGGGTGGTGGCCGGGGAGGCCGGGTCGGCAGCGGCACCGTCGGCCGCCGTCGTGCCGTTGGCCGGGTCGCCGCCGGCGGCCCCGGGCTTGCCCTTCGCGCCGGACCGGGAGGCGGCCTGGGTTGCTGCCTGGTTGGCAGCCTGGTTGGACGCCTGGACCGCAGCCTGGTGGCCGGCTTGCGCATCGGCCGCGGCCGGCGCCGGGTTGGCCTTCGGGCCCGGCGGTGGCGCGGGGGTGCTGCCGAGCTCGGGGCCGGAGGGAGCGGCGGCGATCGGGGCCGGCCCCTGCGCCTGGCCGAGCAACTGCGCAAAGGGCGACGCGGCGCCGGCGCCATCGCTCGCCGGGGCGCGGCCGCCGCTCGGCGAAGCCGGCGCCGCCGGAGGCGGCACGGGGGCCGGACGTGGAGCGGTCGAGGCCAGGGTGTTCAGCGCCATGGGCAGGTCTGCATCACGAGCAGCGGTGGGGGATGAGGGCGGTGGCGTGGAGGCGGTGGGGTGGCGCCGCGTTCAGAGCACGGCCGGCTGCGTCTCGAGCGCCCAGCCTGGCGCCTGGCCTTCGCGGCGCCGGCGCGGGTGGGCATCGTCGCTGCGCCGCTGCTCCTGGCGCTGCACCAGCAGCTGCGCGGCGGCACCGCGCCGCGCCTGCAGCCGGGCTACCGAGGCCACGCGCAGCTCCAGCGCCAGCAACTCGGCGCGCAGCATGGGCACCCGGGTCTCGGCCGCGTGCAGCTGCAGCTGCAGCTGGGCCACGGCCTGCTCCAGGCGCTGCATGAAGGCGCTGTGGCAGCGCAGCAGCTCCACCGTGGCGCTGCGCCCGCCCAGCGCGGGGTGGCGGCCGGCGTACTCGTCGCGGTAGCCATGCAGCTGCTGCGCCTGCTGGCGCAGGCTGCGCACGGCGTCCTCGGCCTGCAGCAACGCGGCCTGGGCGGCATCCCGGGCGTGTTCGGCGTGCTCGAGCAGGGTCTGCAGGGCTTGTGTCATGGCGCGGGGCGGATCAAGGGTTCATCAGCTCGCACAGCTGGGCCTGGCTGCGGGCCAGCGGCGCGCGCTCGTGCATGTCCTGCTGCAGCAGCTCGTTCATCTGCGGCTGCAGCCGCACGGCCAGGTCGAGCTCGGCGTCGTGGCCGGGCTGGTAGGCGCCGAGCTGGATCAGGTCGCGCGCCTTGTTCACCTTGGCCAGCAGCTGGCGCAGGCGGCGCGCGGCCTGCAGATGCTCGCGCGGCGCCACCGCAGTCATCACGCGCGAGATCGAACGCTCGACGTCGATGGCCGGGTAATGCCCGGCCTCGGCCAGTTCGCGCGAGAGCACGATGTGGCCGTCGAGGATGCCGCGCGCGGCGTCGGCGATCGGGTCCTGCGGGTCGTCGCCCTCGCTCAGCACGGTGTAGAAGGCGGTGATCGAGCCGTGGCCGTTCAGGCCGTTGCCGCTGCGCTCCACCAGCTGCGGCAGCTTGGCGAAGCAGCTCGGCGGGTAGCCCTTGGTGGCGGGCGGCTCGCCGATCGCCAGCGCGATCTCGCGCTGCGCCATCGCGTAGCGCGTCAGGCTGTCCATCAGCAGCAGCACATGCTGGCCGCGGTCGCGGAAATGCTCGGCGATCGCGGTGGCATAGCTGGCACCCTGCATGCGCAGCAGCGGCGGCGCGTCGGCCGGGGCGGCGACGACGACGCTGCGCGCGCGCCCCTCCTCGCCCAGGATGTCCTCGATGAACTCCTTCACCTCGCGCCCGCGCTCGCCGATCAGGCCGACCACGATGACGTCGGCCGCGGTGTAGCGCGCCATCATGCCCAGCAGCACGCTCTTGCCCACGCCGGTGCCGGCGAACAGGCCGATGCGCTGGCCGCGGCCCACCGTGAGCAGGCTGTTGATGGCCCGCACCCCGGTGTCCAGCGGGGTGCGGATCGGATCGCGGTCCATCGCGTTGATGGGGCGCCGCACCATGGGCTCGGTGTGCACGCCCTGCAGCGGGCCCAGGCGGTCCATCGGGGCGCCGCGCGAGTCGACCACGCGGCCCAGCAGCCCGTCGCCCATCGGCAGGTGCAGGCCGCGGTCTTCGCTGCGGCGCCAGGGATGGTTCTCGCGCCCGAAGCGCGGCGGCGCGGTCGGCGCCGGCCGCGGCACCACGCGTGCGCCGCTGGCCAGGCCGTGCAGCTCGCCGGTGGGCATGAGGTAGGCGCGGTCGCCGTTGAAGCCCACCACCTCGGCCTGCACCGGCGCCTGCCCGTCGCACACCACCTCGCACACCGAGCCCACGGGCACGCGCACCCCGGCGGCCTCGAGCACCAGGCCGGTGACGCGCAGCAGGCTGCCCACCGACTCCAGCGGCTGCGGCAGCGCGGCGTAGCCGGGCAGGTCGCCGAGGTAGCGGCGCCAGCGCTCGCCGCGCGCCTGCAGCCGCTCGGACAGCGTCGTCATGGGGGCGACTCCTCCAGCGGCAGCGTCGAGCCCAGCGCCGCCGCGGCCTGCGCCCAGCGCGCGCCGATGCGGGCATCGATGTCGCCCACGTCGCTGTGCACCAGCACGCCGCCGCGGGCGATCGCCGGGTTGGCCTGGAGCCGAGCGCCACGCGCGGCCAGGGCCTCCTGGGCGCCCTCGGCCACCAGCGGCAGATCCTGCGGATGCACCTGCACCGCGATGTGGCGCGCGCTCAGCATCACGGCGCCCACGGCCTCGGTGGCCACGGCGGCCACCAGCTCGGGCCGCGTCGCCAGCTCGGTGCGCAGCACCTGGCGCGCCAGCTGCACCGCGGTGGCCGTGAGGGCCGCCGCGATCTCGCCGTCCAGCCCCTGCAGCTGGCGGTCGAAGCCTTCGAGCAGCGCCCCCACCTGGGCCATGGCCTGCTGGGCGAAGCTCTGCTTGAAGCTCTCCAGCGCCACGAGTCCGTCGCGGTAGCCGTCCTGGTAGCCGCTGTGGCGCGCCGCGGCGACGCGCTCCTGCCAGTCCTGCGCGCTGGGCTCGGCGGCCGGTGCCGGCGCGGCGGCGGCCGGCGGCGCGGCGCCGAAGGTGCCGGGCTGCCAGCTCGCGAAATCGCCCAGCTCCTCGCGCGGGATGAAGCGCTGGTAGGGCGAGCTCGCCTTCGAGCCCGCCGGGGGCGGCACGTTGCGGAAGCCGCCGGACTTAGACGAACTGCTCATCACCGCCTCCAGCCAGCACGATCTGCCCTTCGTCCACCAGGCGGCGCACGATCTTCAACAGCTCCTTCTGCTCGGACTCGACCTCGGACAGCCGCACCGGGCCACGCGATTCGAGATCCTCGCGCAGCGTCTCGGCGGCGCGGGTGGACATGTTGCGGAAGATCTTGTCGCGCAGCGCCGGCGTGGCGCCCTTCAGCGCGATCACCAGCGACTCGCTCTGCACTTCCTTCATCAGCGCCTGGATGCCCTTGTCGTCGATCTTCTCGACGTCGTCGAAAGTGAACATGTTGTCCATGATCTTCTGCGCCAGGTCGTGGTCGGTCTCGCGCACGAAGTCGAGCACCGAGGTCTCCACCGCGCTGCCCATCAGGTTGATGATCTCGGCCGCGGTCTTGGCGCCGCCCAGGCTGCTCTTGCGGCTGCGATCGCCGCCGGCGAGCACCTTGCTCATCACCTCGTTGAGGTCGCGCAGCGCCAGCGGCTGGATGCCGTCCAGCGTGGCGATGCGCACCATCACCTCGTTGCGCTGGCGCTCGTTGAAGATCTTCAGCACGTCGGCGGCCTGGTCGAACTCCAGGTGCACCAGGATCGCGGCCACGATCTGCGGGTGCTCGTTGCGCAGCAGCTCGGCCACCGAGGTCGGGTCCATCCATTTCAGGCTCTCGATGCCGGTGACGTCGCTGCCCTGCAGGATGCGGTCGATCAGCAGCGCCGCCTTGTCCTCGCCCAGGGCCTTGCGCAGCACGCTCTTGACGTACTCGTTGCTGTCGGCCACCAGCATGCGCTCGCTGGCGGCCAGCTTCTCGAAGCTGTCCATCACCGCCTCGACGCGCTCGCTGGTGACCGACTTCATGCGCGCGATGGTCTCGCCCAGGCGCTGCACTTCCTTCGGCGCGAGGTGCTTGAAGACCTCGGCCGCCTCTTCCTCGCCCAGCGTCATGAGCAGGATGGCGGCCTTGTCCAGGCCATCGTCGTCCATCGAGGCAGACACGGTGTGCGGGCTCCGGCGTTCAGCGGGCGAGGGCGCGGGCGGGGCTCACGCGGCCTCGCCGTTGACCCAGCCGCGCACGATGTGGGCCACCGCGGCCGGGTTGCTCTTGGCCAGGGCGCGTGCGGCTTCGGCGCGGTCGGTGTGGCCCGCGGCCAGCGCCAGCGGCGCCACCGGGCGCGGGGCGCCGTCGCCGCCGCTGACCACCTCGCTCAGCTGGCTGCCGGGCTCGGGCGGCGCGGGCGGGGCCAGCACCGCGGTCAGGGCGGGGCGGATCAGCTTGAGCACGATCACCAGCGCCACCAGGGCCAGCGCCACCGGTGCCGCGGCGCTCCTGAGCAGGTCGAGCAGCCAGGGCTGCTGCCAGATCGGCGTGGCGTCGGCCGCCGGGGCGGCCTCGACCCGGAACGGCACGTTCACCACCTTGACCTGGTCGCCGCGCTGCGCGTTGTAGCCGATGCCTTCCTGCACCAGCGCCGTCAGTTGCTCGAGCTCCTTGGGCGTGAGCGGCGTCGACACCGTCTTGCCCTTGGCGTCGACGCTGACGTGGTTGTTGACCACCACCGCCGCCGTCAGCCGGCGCACGGTGCCCACCGCGTTGCGGGTGACGGTGACGGTCTTGTCCAGGGCGTAGCGCGTGGCGGCCTCGCGCCGCGCGGAGCCGCCGGTGGCGGTGCTGCCGGGCGGGCCCTGCAGCGGCGCGGCGCTGCCGTTGACCGGGGCCGTGGCCGGCACCGGCGGCTGGTTGCTCGTGGCGCCGGGCACGCCGCCCACGGCCACGCCGCCGGGCTGCGTGGAGTCGTCGGTGCGCTGCTCCTGCACCGAGGCCTTGGCGCCATCACCTTGGTTCGGGCTGTAGGCCTCGGCCGTCTGCATCACCTGCGAGAAATCGATGTCGGCGCTGATGCTGGCGCGCACGTTGTCGCGCCCCAGCACCGGCTCGAGCAGGCCCAGCACGCGCTTGAGCTGGGTCGCCTCGACCTCGCGCCGGTACTGCAGCTGGGCCGAATCCAGGCCGTCGGCGCTGTCGTCGCCGGCGCCGGTGAGCAGCGTGCCGCTGCTGTCGACCACGCTCACGCCCTTGGCGGCCAGATCGGGCACGCTGCCGGCCACCACGCGCACGATGCCGGCGATCTGCGCCCGGTCCAGGGTGTGGCCCGGCTGCAGCGTCAGCACCACCGAGGCCGAGGGCTTCTGCTGTTCGCGGAAGAAGCCGTTGGCCTGCGGCAGCGCCAGGTGCACGCGGGCGGCCTTCACCGAGTCCAGCGACTCGATGGTCTTGGTCAGCTCGCCTTCGATGGCGCGCTGCATCTTCATGCGTTCCTGGCCCTGGGTCTGGCCGAAGCTGCTCTTGTCCAGCAGCTCGTAGCCCATCACGCCGCCGGCGCCGGTGGAGGGCAGGCCGGCGGCGGCCAGCTTCATGCGCAGCTCGTGCACGCGCTCGGCGGGCACCAGGATCAGGCTGCCGCCTTCGGCGAAGCGGTAGGGCACGTTCATCTGCGTGAGCTTGTCGATGACGGCGCCGCCGTCCTTCTCGGACAGGCTCGCGAAGAGCGGCCGGTAGTCGGCGTCGCGCGCACCCATGAACATCACCGCCAGCACCGCCACCAGCGCCGCCACGCCCAGCAGCGCCATCAGCTGGGTGCGGCCGGGCAGGGCCTGCCAGCGCGCGGCCAGGCCGCCGGCCGGGACGACGGTGCCCGGCGCGCCGGGGGCGAGCAGCGGTGTGGGGGCGATGGTGGCGACAGCGTTGTCCATGGGTGGTGGAGCGGGCGATGGAACGGGCGACTGAGCAGGCAACCGGGCGAGCCACGGAACGGGCAGGGGCCCGCCGGCTTCGATGTCATTGTTGGATGACGCCCCGGCCGCCGTGGGCCCGAGAAGCTCGGCAAACCGCCGCCAGATCGGCGCTTACGCACGGCCCGCCGCCGCCTACAGTGCGGGCACGCCGGAGTAGTACTTGCCGCCCCTGCCTTTCGGTGCGGCCCCGGCGCTGCACGGGGAGCGCCATGAACGACCTCAGCCTCAAGCCCTTCGATTTCCAGGCCGCGCTGGCCCGCGCCGGGCTGCGGGCGGATGGCACGCCGCGGGCGCAGGGCGCTTCAGGCACTTCAGGCGCCGCAGGCGCGGTCGGTGCGGCCGGCGGTGGCTTCGGCGCCGCCATGGCCAGCGCGCTGCACGACGTGAGCCAGAGCCAGCTGCAGGCGCAATCGCTGCAGCGCGAGCTGACGCTGGGCAACCCGAACGTGAGCGTCGAGCAGACGATGCTGGCCATGCAGAAGGCGCAGATCGGCTTCCAGGCCGTGGTGCAGGTGCGCAACCGCTTCGCGCAGGCCTACACCGACATCATGAACATGCAGGTGTAGCCGCCCGCGCCGCAGCGGCGCAGCGGCGCGTCAGCAGGCCGGCATCGTCGGCCAGGCGCCGGTGGGCGCGCACAGGCGCGCCCGGCCGAGCGGCGACAGCGCCACCGCCACGCGCTGGCCCGCCGCCGACTCGAACAGCGCCGGCTGCTGGGCCACGGCGACGGCGCTGCCGTCGGGCTCCAGCCGCACGGCCATCGCCTGCACCAGCCGCACCCCGGGGTGGTCGGCGGCGGTCACGCGCTGCAGCTGGCAGGGCTGGGCCTGGCCGCAGGGGCAGGCCGGCGTGGTCGTGACGGCCCAGCACCAGTCGGCACCGGCCTGCGCCTGCAGGTGCAGCGTCAGGCCGCGCTGCGCGGCCTGGAAGCGGGCCTCGGCCAGATCGCCGGCCAGGGCCTCGGCCGCGAACTGCAGGCGGCCGCGCTGCAGCCGCGCCGCCACGCTGGGCACCGCCAGCGTGCTCAGCACCGCCAGCACGGCCAGCACCATCGCCACCTCGAGCAGGGTCAGGCCGCGCGGCCGGCCGGCGCGCTGCGGGCGGCCCGGGTCGGGGCGCATCAGCGGCCCCAGCAGGCCGGGCTCGGGCCGACCTGCGTGAACCCCAGCGCGACCTGCAGCGTGATCGTGGCGCAACGGCCGTCCTGGGCCTGCGGGCCCACGGCCCAGGCGCTGGCGCGGTAGCCGTCGGGGCCGTTGGCGGCCAGCGTGATGCGGTAGTGGCCCTGGGCGCTGGTGGCGGCGATGCCGTGCAGGCTGGCCAGGTCGGCCGCGTACAGGCCGAGCGCGGCGCGGCGCTGCTCCTGCGCGGCCTGCACGCGGGTCAGCGCTTGCACCGCATCGAGCCGGCCGATGCGCAGGAGGTGCTGCCGGTACGAAGGCAGGGCCACGCTGGCGAAGATGCCGGCCACGGCGCAGACGATGGCGCATTCGACGAGGGTGTAGCCGCGCCCGCGCGGCGGCGCCGGCCGGGGCACGGGGTGGGGCACGAGGCAGGGCGACAAGGCCGCGTGACGCATGGTGCAGGCCCGGTGCGCTACAGCGTCAGGCGCCGGCGCTGCTGCTGGGTGCGGTCGATCCAGCGCTGCAGCACGCGCTCGGCGCTGCCGGGCAGCGCGCCCCACTCGCAGCCCAGGCGCGTGCCGCGCGCCGCGTCGCCGCCGCCCAGGGCGCTGACATGCTGCAGCACGGCCGGGCAGGCGAAGCGGGTTTCGGCATCGAGCGCGACCGCCAGTTCGCCCAGCCGCGTGCCGGCGCGCAGCGGCGGCACGTCGTGCGGCAGCCAGAGCGCGCAGCCGCCGATGCTGATGTCGATGATGCGCAGCGCCAGTGCCATCTCGGGCAGCGCCGGGTGGCGCAGCCGGGCGGTGGGCGCGTGGCGCTCGGGCGGCCGCACGCGGTAGGCGCTGCGGCGCTGGAAGCGGTAGATCTCGCTGGGCAGCGCGCATTGCAGGGCGCTGGCTTGCGCGCCGCGCACGAGGGTGAAGCCGTGCAGGTCGAACTGCAGCTTCACGCTTTGCAGGTAGGCCACCGCCACGGCCTCGTCGGCGTCGATCAGGCGCGGCAGCAGGCCCTCCAGGCCGTCGGTGCTGAAGTTCAGGCGCGACTGCGCCGTGTCCACGGCCCAGATCTGGCTGGGCAGGGCGGCGCCGTCGGGCGCATTCAGGATCACGGGCACGCTGCCGTCGCGCAGCTCGCGCAGCAGCCGCAGCCGCTCGGCCGGCGCGCCGACGCGGAACTCGGCCCAGGGGTCGGCCCCGCCCAGGGGGTCGAGCTCGGCCGGCCGGGTGTGCTGGAACATCGCGCGCCGCCGCTCAGTGCAGCGTCTTGCTGCGGCCGGCCAGGGTGTCGTCCAGATCCTGCAGCCAGGGCTCGGCGAGGTGCCGGATCTCGGCATCGTTGACGAGGATGCGCCGCATGATGCGCGACTTGGCGCGCACCGCCTCCTGCGCCTGCGGGTCGCGCGCCGGCGCTGGCGGCTCGGGCTCCTGCGCCGCGTGCTTGAGCTGGCTGATCAGCAGCACGCAGGCGCCTTCGAGCTTGAGCACTTCGTCCCAGTTGCCGCTGCGGGCGGCGGCCAGCATGTCGGCGCTGGCGCGCTCGATGGCTTCGTAGTAGGTCAGCAGTCGCGGGTCCATGGGGGGCGTCCTGTCGGCGGCGGGGCGGCTCGGGGGCGGCATTCAGGCGCGGGCCGCGGGGCGGCTGCCGATCTCGCGCCACGCATCCTGCAGCGGGCGCATCAGGCGCTGGCACTCGTCGAGCGCCGATTCGTCGTTGTGCAGGTTGGCCAGCGTCAGGCGCTGGCAGAGGTAGAGGTACAGCGCGTCGAGGTCGCGTGCCAGCGTGCCGCCGGCGCGCAGGTCGAGCCCGCCGCGCAGGCCTTCCTCGACGATGCTGGTGGCGCGCCGGATGGCCCGGCCCTTGAGCTCGAACTGCCGCTCGCGCATCGCGCCCCGGGCCTGGGCCAGCGCTTCCATGAAGCCCTCGAACAGCATCGCCACCAGGTGGTGCGGCGTGGCGCCGTCGAGCTGCGACTCGATGCCCACCTGCTGGTACAGGTCGCCGAACGACTGGGCGGCGGTGCTGCGGCGGGCGTAGGGGCTGGTGAACATGCTGCGGCGCGTGCGATGGACTGTGATGCCTGGTTATCGGCCCGCGCCGGGCCCCACTTGAGACGGGTGCGACAGGCTCGACGGGCGCGACGGGCGCGACGAGTGCCCGGCCGCGGGTCAGGCCTTGGGCGTGGCCGACATTGCGGCCAGCTGCTGCGTCACGTAGGCGCTGAGCGCGTTGAGCTGGGCCAGGTTGGTGTCCATGGCCGTGAATTGCTTGGTCAGCTGCGCCTGGTAGTTGGCGACCTGCAGGTTCAGCGCGTCCTGGTTGGCGGCGTTCTGCTGCAGCTGGGTCTGCAGGCCGGCGGTGTAGGTCGTCAGGTTGCCGTCGACGCCGGTGAGGTTGCTGGCCAGCCCCGAGAAGCGCTGGGCGAAGCCTTCGGCCGAGAGGTTGCTGCTGTTGAAGGTGGCAAAGGCCTTCTGCAGCTCGGGCAGGTTGGCGGTGGCGGTGGCCAGCTGGGTCTGGTTGATGGCCAGCGTGCCGTCGCGCTGCAGCTGGATGCCGACGTCGGACAGCGTCTTGTAGGTACCGGAGGCCGAGCTCGGCATCACCAGCATCGCGCGCAGCTGCTGCTGCAGGCCGACGACCGTGCTGTTGCCCTGCAGCGGCCCGCCCACCTTGGCCGTGGGGTCGTACTTGGTCTGGGTGGTGATGTAGCCCTGCAGCGCGTTGTAGGCGTCCACGAAGCCCTGGATCGCCTTCGTCACGCCAGCCTGGTCGGGCGTGACCGACACCGTCACCGGCGCCGTCGTCACCTGGCTCAGGCGGATCGTCAGGCCGCTGACGACGCCGCTCAGGTCGTTGGTGGCCGAGCTGACGGCGATGCCGTTGATGGTGGCCGCCGCGTTCGCCGCCGATTGCGTGAGCTGCATCCCCGTGCCGCCGTTGGGCGGGTCGTAGGCCAGCGTCGACAGGCCGCTGGTGGCGCCGACGCGAAAGCCGTTGGCCGCACCGGTGCTGGTCGACTGCAGCGACAGCCGCACGCCGTTGGCGTCGGTCACCAGGGCGGCGGTGACGCCGGCGCCGGCGGCGTTGATCTTGTCGCGCACGTTGGCCAGCGTGTCGGTGGAGGCGATCGACACCGTCAGGGCACTGCTGCCGCTGGCGGCCGTGAAGGCGGTGGCGCCCGTGTTCCAGCTGCCGAGCTGGATCGTCAGCGTGCCGCTGCCGACCGTCGCGCTGCTGTCGCTGAAGGCCGCCGCGGAGGCCAGGGTCTGCCCGCTGGCCAAGGCGCTCACGTTGACGGCGTAGTTGCCGGCGGCCGCACTGCTCGAGCCCACCGTGCTCACGGCGGCGCTGTTGGTCGAGCTCGCGACCGAGCTGTTCCACAGGCCGGGGGCGTCGATGGCGTCGGCCGCCGTCTGCAAGTTGCTCACCATGCCGGTGATCTGGCCGATCATCGACACCTTGGTCTGCAGCGCGCTCGCGTCGGCCTGCATCTGCACCAGCGGCTGGCGCTCGACCGCCACCAGCTGCGTGAGCATGCTGTTGAGATCGAGCCCGCTGCCCACGCCGAGCGAGGTGATGGTGGGTCCGGAGGTGGCCATGCGTTGCTCCCGTCGTGGCTGTGCCATCGGCCGCCACCCGCGTGCGCACCCGTGCCGGGGGCGGCGCGCAGCGACTCGATAGGGCCTTATCGGCCGTCTGCGGCGCGGCTTGAGGGTTGCGCGGCCGCGGCGGGCCGCGCGGGCGCTACTTCAGCAGCGACAGCACCTGCTGCGGCAGCTGGTTGGCCTGGGCGACCATGGCGTTGCCGGCCTGCTGCAGGATCTGGGCGCGCGACAGGCTGGCGGTTTCGGCGGCGTAGTCGGCGTCCATGATGCGGCTGCGCGCGGCCGTCTGGTTCTCGGCCGAGACCTGCAGGTTCGACACCACGCTGGCGAAGCGGTTCTGCACCGCGCCGTAGGTGGCGCGCTGGCTGTTGATGGCCGTGATCGCGGCGTCGATGTTGGTGATGGCGGCCGTGGCACCGGTGCCGTCGGTGCCCGAGATGCCCGAGACGGCAACGCCCATCGCGTTGCCGACCGCACCGGTGACGGCGTTGGTCGACCACGAGAAGCCGGCGATCGTGATCTGGTCCAGCGTGGCGCTGGTGTTGGCGCCGATCTGGAACGTCGACGTCGCCGTGCTGGCCAGGATGGTCTGGCCGTTGAACTGGGTGCCGGCCAGGGTGCGCTTGGCTTCTTCGGCCAGCTGCTGGTATTCGGCATCGAGGCTGGTGCGGTCGGTGCTGGAGTTGGTGCCGTTGGCGGCCTGCACGGCCAGCTCGCGCATGCGCTGCAGCATGTTGGTGACGTTGCCCAGGGCGCCTTCGGCCGTCTGCGCCATCGAGATGCCGTCGTTGGCATTGCGCATGGCCACGTTCATGCCGCGCACCTGCGAATCCATGCGGGTGGCGATGGCCAGGCCGGCGGCGTCGTCCTTGGCGCTGTTCACGCGCAGGCCCGAGGACAGGCGCTGCATCGAGGTGGCCAGCGACGCCTGGCTCATGCTCAGGTTGCGCTGGGCATCCAGCGAGATCAGGTTCGTGTTGATGGTCTGGGGCACGGGGTTCTCCTTGCGGTAGCGGCAGTCGATTCGGGCGCGTTTCGAACCGCCGGGGGACCGAAGCGCTGGCCGTCAGATTAGCCCCGCCGCGCCGGGCCGCTCGGCGGATAAGCCGCCCCGAATCCAGCCAATTCGCCCCCGATCCCGGCCCCGACAACGAAACAGGGCCCGCCGTCGCCGGCGGGCCCTGGGTGACAACGGACGTGCGGTTCGGTCAGCGCAGCAGCGACAGCACCTGGTTGGGCAGCTGATTGGCCTGCGCCACCATCGCGTTGCCGGCCTGCTGCAGGATCTGCGAGCGCGAGAGGTTGGACGTCTCGGCCGCGTAGTCGGCGTCCATGATGCGGCTGCGTGCGGCCGTCTGGTTCTCGGCCGAGAGCTGCAGGTTCGACACCACGTTGGCGAAGCGGTTCTGCACCGCACCGTAGGTGGCGCGCTGGCTGTTGATGGCCGTGATCGCGGCGTCGATGTTGGTGATGGCGGCCGTGGCGCCGGTGCCGTCGGTGCCCGAGATGCCCGAGACCGCGGTGCCCAGCGCGCTGCCGACGGCGCCGGTGACGGCGTTGGTCGACCAGTTGAAGCCGGCCACCGTGATCTGGTCCAGCGTGGTGCTGGTGTTGGCGCCGATCTGGAAGGTGGAGGTCGCGGTCGTGGCCAGCACGTTCTGGCCGTTGAACTGCGTGCCGGCCATCGTGCGCTTGGCTTCCTCGGACAGCTGCTGGTATTCGGCATCCAGGCTGGCGCGGTCGGTGCTGGAGTTGGTGCCGTTGGCGGCCTGCACGGCCAGTTCACGCATGCGCTGCAGCATGGTGGTGACGTTGCCCAGGGCGCCTTCGGCCGTCTGCGACAGCGAGATCGCGTCGTTGGCGTTGCGCATGGCCACGTTCATGCCGCGCACCTGCGAATCCATGCGGGTGGCGATGGCCAGGCCGGCGGCGTCGTCCTTGGCGCTGTTGATGCGCAGGCCCGAGGACAGGCGCTGCATCGAGGTGGCCAGCGACGCCTGGCTCATGCTCAGGTTGCGCTGGGCATCCAGCGAGATCAGGTTGGTATTGATGGTCTGGGACATGAAGAAATCTCCGAACGGTTAAGGACCACAGGCAAAGCCCTGACAGGCCTCGCAGTCGGGGACATCGATCGACGTTGCCTGCCTGCACTTTTTCCGCCTTGCGCGATGGCCATCGGCCCCTTGCACTGCGGACTCGCCCGGGCCGTGGGCGGTGGACGCGCCGCTACCCGATGGCCGGGCGGCGGGCACGCCACCCTCGGTGGTCCGGACCCCGCGGCCACCTCCGTGTCCGCGTTGAAGCCGTTTTCGTCAGCCGCTGCCAAACCTTTAGGGCCTTGTGCACCGGCGCCCGGCCTGTCAGCCCGAATTGCGTGGCCGCCGGCCTGCTATTTCCGGCCTGACCGCCCGCGGGGCGCGCGCAGCATCGCCCCTGCGGCGCCGCAGTCGGTGCCCGCCCTGCACCCTGCCCGAGGAAGAACGATGACCTGTCCCGACCCCGTGCCCGCACCCGCGTCCCCGGCCGTCCAGGCCAGCGACCGTTGGCAGCAAGGCCTGGCGTTCGCCGAGCGCGACGACTGGGCGGCCGCCGCCCAGGCCTTCGGCGACGCGGTCTCGGCCGCACCGCAGGACCTGCTGTACTGGTTGAACCTGGCCAACGCGCGCCGCCACGAGCACGCCTGGGAGGCCGCCATCGCGGCGGCCGAGGCCTGCCTGCGCATCGCGCCCGAAGACCCGATCGCGCTGCGCCTGATCGGCGACTGCCTGACCCAGCTGCACCGCTACGCCGAGGCGGTGGCGGTGTTCGAACGGCTGGCCGCGACAGGGGCCGAAGAGGCCGACGCCATGCTGCAGCACGGTGGCAACCTGCTGGCGCTGCGGCGCCCGCGCGAAGCCCTGGCCGTGCTGCTGCGGGCCAGCGCCGTGGAGCCCACCCGGATCCAGGTGCACGCGATGCTGGCCACCGCCTTTCGCGATCTGGCGCTGCAGCACGAGGCCGTGGAGTGCCTGCGCACCGTGCTGGCGCTGGACCCGCACAACCTGCAGGCCCGCTCGCACCTGTCGTACGAGCGCCGGCACATCTGCGACTGGGCCGATCTGGCCCAGGCTGTGGCCGATCTCGAGCAGGCGCTCGCGGCCGGCGGGCCCGACACCGCGCGCATGGCCAGCGTGTTCAGTCTGCACTCGCTGCCGATCGACCCGATGCTGCTGCTGGCCGCCGCGCGCGGCGAGGCGCTGGTGGCCGCGCGCGGCGTGCGGCGGCTGCCGGCGCTGCAGCCGGCGGCCTTCTCGGATCGCCGGCTGCGGCTGGGGCTGCTGTCGTACGACTTCCACGAGCACCCGGTGTCGCAGCTGCTGGTCGAGGTGCTGGAGCGGCTGGACCCGCAGCGCATCGAGCTGCGGCTGTACTCCACCGGCCCCGACGACGGCTCGGCCCTGCGCGCCCGCGTGCGCGCAGCGGCCCACGCCTTCGTCGACCTGCGCGGCCTGAGCGACGAGCAGGCTGCCGCGGCCATCCGGGCGGACGGCGTGGAGCTGCTGGTCGACCTGCAGGGCCACACCCGCGGCCAGCGCCTGGGCATCCTGGCGCGGCGGCCGGCGCCGCTGCAGGTGGCCTTCCTCGGGTTCCCCGGCAGCACGGGCGCGCCGTTCATCGACTACCTGATCGGCGACCCGCTGGTCACGCCGCTGGCCTTGCAGCCGCAGTACAGCGAACGGCTGGCGCAGATGCCGCGGTGCTTCCAGCCCAACGGCCGCTGGCGTCCGCTGCCGCAGCCGATGGCCCGCGCCGAGGCCGGGCTGCCCGAGGACGCGTTCGTGATGTGTGCCTTCAACCACACCTACAAGATCCTGCCCGCGGCCTTCGACGCCTGGTGCGCGGTGCTGCGCGAGGTGCCGCGCGCCGTGCTGTGGCTGAAGGAGACGAACGCGCAGCTGCATGCCAACGTCGCGCGCGAGGCCGCCGCGCGCGGCGTGGCCGCCGGGCGCATCCTGTACGCGCGCGGCGTGCCCTATGCCGAGCACTTCTCGCGCCTGGCGCTGGCCGACGTGTTCGTCGACACCTGGCCGTACAACGCGCACACCACCGCCAGCGATGCCTTGTGGGCCGGCGTGCCGGTGGTCACGGTCTACGGCAACAGCTTCGCCTCGCGCGTGGCCGCCAGCGTGCTCAGCGCCGCCGGCCTGGGCGAGCTGGCCTTCGCCGATGCCGAGTCCTACCGCACCGCGATCCTGGCGCTGGCGCTGGATGCCGAGCTCCTGGCCGGCTACCGGCGCCACCTCAACGCGCAAAGGCTGGCCTTGCCGCTGTTCGACAGCGCGGGCTATGCCCGCGACTTCGAGAACCTGCTGTGGCGCATGGGCGAACGCTGGCGCGCCGGCCTGCCGCCCGAGGCTCTGCCGGCCCAGCCATGCGCATCGGCCTGATCCAGACCCGCGGCATCGGCGACATCGTCATCGCGCTGCCGATCGCGGCCTGGCATCTGCGCCAGGGCCACGAAGTGCTGTGGCCGGTGGATGCGCAATGGCTGCCCTTCCTGCAGGCCGCGGCGCCGCAGGTGAGCTTCCTGCCGGTGGACGCTGCCCTGCGCGGCACGCTGGCCTACATGCTGGACGAGCCGCGGCGGCTCCTGCAGGCCCAAGGCTGCGACAAGATCGTGTCGCTGTACTCGTACGTCAATGGGCGCGCCGACCTGGTCGAGCCGCGGCTGGCCAGTTCGCTCAAGTTCGACGAATACAAGTACGCGGTGGCCGGCGTGCCCTTCGCCGAGAAGTGGGCCCTGCAGCTGGTGCGCGACCGCCCCGCCGAGCAGCGCCTGATCGAGCGGCTGCGACTGGGCGGGCCGTATGCGGTGGTGCACGACCAGGGTTCGAACTTCAGATTCGACATCCAGATCCCGGCCGCGGTCAGTGCGCAGCTGCAGGTGGTGCGCATCGAGCCGCTGACTGCCAACCCGTTCGACTGGATCGGGGTGCTGGAAGGCGCCAGCATGCTGGCCATGATCGACAGCTGCTTCTCCAATCTGGTCGAGCAGATGGACCTGGGGCGCAACCGCCACTTCTTCCTGCGCTCGGCCGTGGGATTCACGCCCGTATTCCGCAACGCCTGGACGTTCTACTGACCCCGCACCCGCCGGGATCAGGCCGCGCGCAACGACCCCAGCCCTTCGGCCAGCACCGCCAGGTTGTGCGCCGCCAGGTGGCTGCCGCGGCCGGCGACGCTGCCCGGCTGATCGGGCTGCTCGCCGATCTCCAGGCAGCGCTGCCAGGCCCACTGTGCCATCGGCAGCAGCTCGAGGTGGCGCGCCGGCTCGGTGGCCGCCCAGTCCAGCAGCAGGTCGCCGAGCGCGAAGTAGAAGTCGGGCGAGTCGGCGCAGTCGGCCAGGCGCGGCTGCGCGAACTGCAGGGCTTCGGCATGCCGCCCCAGCCGCTTCAGCGCGTAGAGCTGGCGCGCCGCGAGCTCGTGGCGCCAGGGGCAGCCGGCCGGACGCAGGGCCTCGGCGCGCGCGAAAGCCTGCGCGGCCTCGGCCTGCTCGTCGTAGGCGGCGCAGTCCTTGCCCAGGTGGAACCACAGGTAGGCATCGTCGGGCGCAGCGGCCAGCGCCTGCACCAGCAGCGGGCGGTTGCGGTGGCGCTTGCGCGCCAGGCCGGCCGCGTCGTAGCCGTCGTGGGCCACGCGCAGCGGCAGGCGCCGCACCGGCCGGCGGTGCTGCGGCTGTTCGTGGATGGTGCCGGCGTAGCGCACCTCGCCCGGCAGCACGCGGCTCAACCAGTTGCGCGCCGTGCCGGCGGCGGCTCCTTCGTCCTCCAGCCGGAGGGCACCCACGAAATCGGGCGCCTGGTGCCGCAGCGCCGCCAGCGCGGGGCCGCCGTCGAGCAGCCACTCGTCGGCGTCCAGCACCAGATGCCAGTCGGCCGCGGCCCGGTCCAGCGCAGCGTTGCGCGCGGCGGCGAAATCGTCGCACCAGTCGAAGTGCGCCACCCGCGCGCCGCAGGCCCGCGCGACGGCCACCGTGTCGTCGCGCGAGCCGGTGTCCAGCACCAGCATCTCGTCGACCCAGGGCGCCACGCTGCGCAGCAGCCGCGCGATGCGCGGCGCCTCGTCGCGCGCGATCACGGCCAGGGCGATGCGGCGGGCCGCGACCGACGTCACTTGATGCTCCGCGCCGGCACGCCGGCATAGGTTCCGGGCTCGGCGATGTTGCGCGTCACCACGGCGCCTGCACCGATGATGACGTCGGCGCACAGGCTGCGACCTTCGAGCACCTGGCTGCCGGTGCCCAGCAGGCAGGCGTCGCCCAGCACCACACCGCCCGAGACGTTGGCGCCGGGGTTGACGACGCCGTACGAGCCGATGCGCGCATCGTGGCCGACGGTGCAGTTGAGGTTGAAGACGTTGAAGTCGCCGACTTCGATGTCGCAGGTGAACTGCGCACCGCTGGCCACGAGGTTGCCGAGGCCGAGGCGGACCCGGCGCGGATCGAGACCGGCGGCCGGGTGCACCAGGTTCGGCGCCTGCAGGTGCGGCCAAGCGGCCAGCCGCTGCGCAATCGTGCGGCGCAGGCCCGGATGGCCGATGCCGATGGCCACGTCCGCCGGTCGATCCAGGTTCGACAGCAGCGCGTCCGTGCCGGCCACCCGCCCGAACGTCAGCATGCGGCCGATCTCGGCCTCGCCCTGCGCCAGGAATTCGATGTCGCGCCAGCGCGGCGGACCGGCTTCCTGGATCGCCGTCGCCACCTGGGCCACCTCTTTGGCGAAGCCGCCGGTGCCCAGGATGTAAAGGATGCGCATCGGTGAAGGCTTCAGTGGATGCCGCAGACGGCCAGGTAGCGGTCCATGCCCTTGAGCTGCTGCACGAGCGGCGCGTGCGAGCGCGCGCAGCGCCGCGCCGGCTGCCAGTCGGCGGGCGCCAGCGCCAGCACGGCCAGCACGCTGGCCAGGTCGTAGCCGGCGGCGACGAAGGCCCCGGGCGCGTGGCGCTCGAGGAATTCCTGGATCGCCACGCAGCCCTCGGCCACCAGCACCGGCTTGCCCAGGCTCAGCGCCTCGGGGACGATGCCGCTCATCTTGTCGCCGTAGTGCAGCGGGTCGTACAGCGCCCACACCGCATCGACGTCGGCCATCTCGGCCAGGTACTCGGCGTTGCTGGTGCCGCGGCTTTGCGCGTCGATCCACGGCGCGATCTGTTGCAGATGCTGGCACAGCCCCGCATAGCCCTGCGGCAGCCGGATGCGCAGCCGGCAGGCCGGGGTGCGCCCGGCCGCGGCGAGCGCTTGCGCGGCCTGCTGCAGCAACTGGATGCCCTTGCTGCCGAAGGGCGTGCCGAAGAACCCCAGCGTGGGTGGCCCACGGTCGTCGCGCGCGGCCGAGGCCGCCGCCAGCCCGGCCAGCCGGCCGGCATTGGCCGTGGCCAGCGGCGGCAGCAGCGTGGCCAGGGCCACGCGCTGCGCACCGAAGTGGAAGTGTCCGGTTTCCGAATAGGCGAAGGCCTGCGTCGTGGCAGCCAGGCCCTGCACGCCTGCCGCAAAGGCCTCGCCCACGCGCTGCTGTGAAGCCGCGTCGTCGGCCCAGAAGGCGCAGGGCAACAGCATGCCCAGTACCGACCGCAGGGCCGGGGGCACGCGCTGGTGTTCGGCGCTGCGGGCCAGTGCCAGCAGGTGCAGCGGGTAGACGGTGGGCATGAGCCAGGCGTCGAAGCCCGCCAGCTGCGCGGGCGGCAGGTCCTCGGCCACCGTCTGCAGCAAGCGGTCGAGGCGCGCCGGGTCGGCCAGGTCGGCGGCGGCCGGCCGGGCGTAGCCGTCGAGACGGCAGGCAGGCCGCAGTTCGGCGCGCAGGTCGGCGAACTCACGCGGGTCGAGCCGCGCGGAGCCGAACACCGTCAGTGCATGGCCGCGTTCGCCCACCAGGGCCTCGTCGAACTCGGCCAGCATGGCCGCGTTGTGACCGCTGCGGCGGCTGAGGCCGGGGTCGATGTAGGCGATCTTCATCCGCGGCATGTCAACCGCACTTGGTCCGAAGCCGCCGACCGCCCCCTCGTGGGGCAGGAGCGGAGCGATGCGGGGGCTGGTTCATCCCAGGGCCGATCGCAGCGTGGCCAGCATCTCCAGCCCGCTGGCCAGGCTCAGGTACTCGATCTGCTCGAGGTCGAAGGGCCGGCGGTCGGCCGCGCTGCCCGGTGTCGAGGCGGCCACGGCATCGAAGGCCTGCGCCAGCGCACCGGGGCGCTGGGGGTCGAACAGGTGCACGGCGCCGAATTTCAGCTCGCGGTTGGTGTCGATGTCGCTGGCGATCACGGGCGTGCCCAGCAGCGCCGCCTCCAGCGTGCCGCTGGCCCCCGGGCCGCCCTCGAACTGGCTTGCCTGCACCACCGCGCATGCGCCGGCCACCAGCTGCAACTGCTCGTCGCGCGGCAGCAGCCCGAGCTGGCGCACCTGCGGACGCAGCGCCAGCGCGTCGATCTGGCGCTCGATCGCCTGGGCATAGCCGGGGTTGCGGTGGTCGGTCAGCTCGCCGGTGAACACGAGCTGCAGCGCCGCGTTCGCTTGCGAGCGCCGGTGCTCGGCGTAGGCTGCGATGACGAGTTCATGCTGCTTGTGCTGCCAGCGCTGGCTGCAGCTGAGCAGGTAGGGTGCGGTGATGCCGTGGCGCGCCTGAACCTCGGCGCGACGGTCCTCGAAGGCCGAGCCCAGGTCGGGGTAGAGCTGTGGGATGCGGTGGATGCGGCGGCTGCGTGCCGCTGCCGGGTAGAAGCGCTGCACGTCGGCGGCCACCGCCGCGGCATTGACGAACACGGCGTGGGCGCCCTCGACCATGGCGCGCAGGTGGGCGTCACGCGCATGGCGTTCGGCGGCCGAGAAGAAGTGCGGCAGGTACTGGTGCTGGAAGTCGGGCAGGTAGGCGAACCAGGGCTGCCGGACCGCGGCCCCGGGGTGGCTGCCGGTGGGTCCGATGACCTGCACCTCCAGCGCCGCCAGCGTGGCCGCCAGATCCTTGTGGAAGATCAGGGTCTGCAGCCCCGGCACGCCCTCGATCAAGGCGCGCATCGGGCCGGTGGCCTGCACCTGCTCGCGCCGCAGCGGCAGGAAGTCGCGCGTCTCGCGCTGCAGCTCGGGCGGCAGGTGGCGGGCGCTGAACAGCACGTGGATGCCGGCGTTCTGCGCCGGCGCGGCGCGCAGCACGCTGTTGAGCATGGCCGCCAGGATGGCGGCACCGCCCATCCAGGCAATGTAGTAGTCGGCCAGGTAGGCGACCGAAAGGCGGCGCATCGTGCAGGGACCCCGGGCGCCGGGTTCAGGCGGCCAGCGCCAGGCCGGGACGCCGTGCCGCGAAGTCGCCGTAGTAGCCGTGCACGGCGGCGCAGACCTCGCCCACCTCGGCATCGCTCAGGCCGGGAAAGCTGGGCAGGTTGATGCCGCGCCAGGCGATGCCCTCGGCCACCGGGTTGCGCTGGAAGCGGTGCGAGTACATCGGCATCGTGTGGATCGGGTTGAAGGCCGGGCGCGTCTCGATGCCGCGTTCGGAGAGGTGGCGGCGCAGCGCGTCGCGCTCGGCCGGGTCGTCCACCAGCACCGTCACCATCCAGTAGCTGTGGGTGGCGTCGGCCGCCTCGGCATGCACCGTCACCGGCGCGCCCCGCAGCCCGGCGCGGTACAGCGCCGCGATCTGGCGCTTGCGCTCGATGAAGGTCTCCAGCCGTTCGAGCTGCGCTACGCCGAGGGCGGCGCAGATGTTGGTCATGCGGTAGTTGAAGCCGACCACGTCGTGCCAGTACTCGCGGTGCGCGGCCAGCCCCTGGCCGCGAAAGTGCCGTGCGCGTTCGATGATGGTGCGGTCGCTGCTGAGGACCATGCCGCCTTCGCCGGTGGTCAGCGTCTTGTTTCCGAAGAAGCTGAAGGTGGCGACGTCGCCGAAGGTGCCGACGTTGCGGCCCTTGTAGGCGGTGCCGATGGCCTCGGCGCAGTCCTCGACCAGGAACAACCGGTGGCTGCGGCACAGCGCCATCAGCGCGTCCATGTCGCAGGGGTGGCCGTACAGGTGCACCGCCATGATGGCCTTGGTGCGCGGCGTGATCTTGCGCGCCACGTCCTCGGGGTCGATCTGCCAGGTGGAGGCCAGCGAGTCGGCGAACACCGGCGTGGCGCCGGTGTAGGCCACCGCGTTGGCCGAGGCGATGTAGGTGAGCGTGGGCACGATCACCTCGTCGCCGGGACCGATGCCCAGCGCCACCAGGGCCAGGTGCAGCGCCACCGTGCCGTTGCACACGCTGGCCGCGTGCGCCGTGCCCACGCGCCGCGCGAAGCCCTGCTCGAACTCGCCGATGAAGCGCCCCTTGGACGAGATCCACGACGACTCCAGGCACTCCATCACGTAGGCCTTCTCGTTGCCGCCGAGGTCGGGACGGTAGACCGGGATGTGGTGCTCGTTCATGGCGGCGTGCGGGGTTGGAGGCGAACCCATTCTTGGGGGCGCGGCCCCCGCCCGATCGCCGGAAAAGCAGGCCCTCGGGCCCTCAGATGGCCGGCAGGTGCCCCGGCGGCAGGCCCTGGGCGCGGCGCGTCGCCATGCGCAGGAACAGGGCTTCCAGGTCGCGCGCGAAGCGCCGGCTGTCGAACAGCGGCGCCTGCGTGCGGGCCGCGGCGAGCTGCGCGCGCAGGGCCCGGCGCCGCGGCGCATCGCCGGCCAGCGCCAGCACCAGGGCCTCGTAGCCGGCCCGGTCGGCGGCCACCAGCTCGGGCAGGCCCACCGCGTTCAGCAGGCTCGCCCCCACCCGCGAGGCGAAGGTGGGGCCCAGCGTCGTGACCACCGGCACGCCGGCCCACAGCGCGTCGCTGGCGGTGGTGTGGGCGTTGTAGGGCCAGGTGTCGATGAACAGGTCGGCCAGCTGCAGCCGGGCCATGTGCGCGGCCAGGGGCACGCGCGGCGCACCGATCAGGCGCTGCGGTGCAATGCCTCGGGCCGCGGCCTCGCGCTGCAGGTTCGGCAACGCCTGGGTGCCCCAGGCGAAGAGCCAGAGCACCGCGTTCGGCAAGCCGGCGAGCAGCCGGCACCAGCTGTCCATCACCTCGGCGGAGATCTTGTAGGGCTGGTTGAAGCAGCACAGCACCAGCGCGTCGTCGGGCAGGCCCTGCGAGGCGCGGCTGGGCGCCGGCGGCAGGGGGCGCTGGCGGTCGTTGGGCTGGTACGAGGCCGGCAGCTGGGCGATCTTCTCGCTGTAGTCGGCGGCATGGGCCAGCGGCGTGACGATGGTGTCGCCGATCACGTAGTCCATCCAGGCGGCGCCGGTGGTGCCGGGGAAGCCCAGGAAGGTGGCCTGCAGCGGCGCCGGGCGCTGGGCGAAGATGCCCAGGCGGTGGTCCTTGGTGTGGCCCTTCAGGTCGATCAGCAGGTCGATGCCGTCGGCGCGGATGCGCCGTGCGGCTTCGTGGTCGCTGCTGCGGGCCAGGTCGATGAAGCGGCCGCCGCCGGCCTGCAGCCGGGCCCGCATCGTGCTGCCGTCGTCGGGGCCGTGCGAGTACAGGTGCACGTCGAAGGCGCTGCGGTCGTGCAGTTCCAGCACCTCGGCCATCAGGTTGGCCGTGGCGTGGTCGTGGAAGTCGGCCGAGACGTAGCCCAGGCGCAGGGGCCGCGTGCCGGGCCGCCAGGCGCCGTGCCCCGGCGCTGGCGGAGCGAGCGGCAGGCCCGGCAGCGAGGCCACTTCGGCCGTGATGAAGCGGGCGGCGCTGGCGGCGGCGCGGTGCTGCTCGGCCCGGCTGTCGGTGAACGCGGCATGGGCGAAGGGCGCGGTGCGCAGCGCGGCCGCGTCGGGCAGCAGCTGCACCTCGGCGCGCAAGGTGGCCAGGCTGGCCTCGAGCTCGCGGCCCCAGTGGCAGCCGCTGCGGGCCGCGAACAGGGCCAGGCCGCGCGTGGCCAGCGCCTGGTCGCCCACGCCCAGCATCAGCGCGGTCTCGAAGCAATGCGCCGCCTCCTGGTACATCTGCAGATCGTCGAAGCACTGCCCCAGGTTGTGGTGGCTGGCCGCATCCTGTGGCACCAGCGCCAGGGCATCGAAGAAGGCGCCCACGGCCTCGCTGGGCCGGTGCAGGCGCTGCAGGGCGCGGCCGAGTGCCGCGTGGGCGGCGTGGTCGCGTGGCTGACCAGGCCGGGCGAGCAGGGCCACGGCTTCATCGCTGCGCTGCAGTTGCAGCAGACCCTGTACAGCCAGCTCGCGCGCGGCGGCCAGCTGCGGATCCAGCCCATGGGCGCGCAGCGCCTCGGCGGTGGCGCGCTCGACGTCGCCCTGGGCCCACAGCGCCCGTGCGTGGTTCACGGCGTACAGCGCGTCCTGCGGCTGCAGCCGGGCGGCCTGCGCGTGAGAGCGCGCCGCCGCATCCCAACGCGCGGCCCGGGCATGGGCCTGGCCGAGCTGCCAGTGGTGCTGCGCCTCGCGGGCCCGGCGGCTGACTTTGACGGGGGGTGCGGCGCGGGCAGCAACAGGCATGGCGGCGTTCGGCTGAAAGCGAGGGTTGCGGTCCAGTCTAGGCCGCAGCCTCAGCTACCGAAGCCTCGATCAGCCGGCCGGATGCCCCGCTTCTCGCAGCGGCCCATTCAATCCAGCGCCGCCGCCAACCCCCGCAGAAACCCCTCGGCCCGCGCCAGTTGCTCCAGGCTCACGTACTCGTCGGCCTGGTGCGCCTGCTGGATCGAGCCCGGGCCGCAGACCACGGTGGAGCAGCCGGCGCGCTGGAACAGGCCGGCCTCGGTGCCGAAGGCCACCAGCGTGGTCCGCGCGCTGCCCGCCAGGCGCTGCGCCAGGCGCACCGCGGGCTCGTCGGCGCTGGCCAGGAACGAGGGCATGTGCGCGGTCTGCTCGAAGCGGAAGCCGGCGCCGGGATCGACGGCGCGCATCGCCGGCTCCAGGCTCGCGGCGTAGGCCGCCACGCGCTGCTGCAGCGCCGCCGCGTCGGCGCCCGGCAGGTC
Source organism: Burkholderiales bacterium (assembly GCA_028872015.1). GTDB lineage: Bacteria > Pseudomonadota > Gammaproteobacteria > Burkholderiales > Burkholderiaceae_C > Rubrivivax. Next base: position 47,250 of record JAGWLO010000006.1, read on the forward strand.
GCGGAATTCGTAGTGGAAGCGGCAGTCCTCGGGCACCACGTTGTCGGCGATGCCGCCTTCGATCACGCACACCGCGGCCGTGCTGTGCGGCACGTCGAAGCCGGCCTGGCGCGGGCCCTGCTCGCGCAGCTCGTCGGCGATGCCGGCGATGCGCGAGACCACGCGCGCCGCGGCCTCCACCGCGTTCACCGCCTGCGGCGCCAGCGAAGAATGTGCGGCCCGGCCGCGCACGCAGCAGCGCCAGCGGTGCACCCCCTTGTGGGCCGTGGCCGGCACCATCGAGGTGGGCTCGCCCACGATGCACAGCCGCGGCGCGCTGCCGGTGCGGCCCAGCAGGCCGGCCTGCTCGAGGTCGGCGATCAGGCGCCGGGCGCCGAAGCCGCCCACCTCCTCGTCGTAGCTGAACGCGAAGTGGATGGCGTGCGGCAGGTCGGCTTCCAGCCAGGCCTGCGCCTGCGCCACGACGAGGCCGATCCAGCCCTTCATGTCGGCGCTGCCGCGGCCGTACAGGCGCTGGTCGCGCAGCTCGGCACCCAGGGGCTCGCAGGTCCAGGCCTGGCCGTCCCAGGGCACGGTGTCGGTGTGGCCCGACAGCAGCACGCCGGCCGGCTTGCCCAGGCCGATGGTGGCGCACAGATTGGCCTTGGCGCGCGCGTCGTCCCAGGTCAGGCGCAGCGGCAGGCCCAGGCTGCGCAGGTGGTCGGCGATGGTCTCGATCAGCGCCAGGTTGCTGCGGTGGCTGACGGTGTCCAGGCGCACCAGGCGCTGCGCCCATTGCAGCCCGGCGGCCGAGACCTCGGAGGTGGCGGTGGCAGTCATCGCTGCACTGTAGCGGCTAGCATGGGCCGATGCGCCCCGGACCCGCCGCCGACCCTGCTGCCGATCCCGCGGCCGATCCCGCGGCCGACGATGCCGCGGACGATGCCGTGGTGGATGCCGCCGCCGTGCGGCGCGCGGCCGTGCGCATCGCCGGCCACGTGCGGCGCACGCCGCTGTGGCGGCTGCCCGGCGCCGAGCTCGGCCTGCCCTGCGCCGAGGTCTGGCTCAAGCTCGAGCATCTGCAGCGCGGCGGCAGCTTCAAGGCGCGCGGCATGTTCAACGCGCTGCTGGCGCAGCCGGCGCCGCCGGCCGGCGTGGTCATCGCCTCCGGCGGCAACGCCGGCATCGCCGCGGCCACCGCGGCGCAGGCGCTGGGCTTGCCGTGCGAGGTGTTCGTGCCGGCCCTCACCGGCCCGGCCAAGCGCGCGGCGCTGGCCGCGCTGGGCGCGCGCGTGGTGGTGGGCGGGGCCGACTACGCCGAGGCCCTGGCCGCCTGCCGGCAGCGCCAGCACGGCAGCGGCGCGTTGATGCTGCATGCCTACGACCAGCCGGCGGTGGTGGCCGGCGCGGGCACCCTGGCGCTGGAGATCGAGGCGCAGTCGGGCCGGGGCCTGCCCGACCGGCTGCTCGTCAGCGTGGGCGGCGGCGGCCTGGTGGCCGGCATCGCGGCCTGGACCGCCGGCCGCTGCCGTGTCGAGGCCCTCGAGCCGCCCGGCGCGCCCACGCTGCAGGCCGCCCTGGCCGCCGGCCAGCCGGTGGACGTGGCCGTGTCGGGCCTGGCCGCCGACGCGCTGGGGGCGCGCCGCCTGGGCGGCATCGCCTGGCCGATCTGCCGGCGCTGGGTGGCGGCGGCGCATCTCGTGCCCGAGCCGGCCATCCGCGCCGCGCAGCAGCAGCTGTGGCAGGTGCTGCGGCTGGCGGTGGAGCCCGCGGCGGCACTGCCGCTGGCGGCGCTGGCGGCCGGCATCGTGGCGCCCGCCGCGCACGAGCGCGTGGCGCTGGTGCTGTGCGGGGCGAACCTCGACCCGGCCGGGCTGGCGTGAGCCTGGGGCGGGCACAATCCGCGCGGCCATGCGCAAAGGCCTGATCGCCCTCGCTCTGCCGCTGCTGCTGCTGTGCGCGCAGCAGGGCGCGCTGCGCCACGTGCTGGGCCACGACCTGGCGCAGATGCGCGCGGCCGAGCAAGCGGCCGTGGCCCTGTCGGTGCCTGCCGCCGGCCAGGGCGGTGCCGCGCCGCGCGGCCAGCCGCATGCGGCCGACAAGCTGTGCCAGATCTGTCTGGCCTATGCCGGCATGGCCGCACCGCTGCAGGCCACGCTGCCGCTGCTGGTGCTGCTGGAGGCGCACGACGCCCAGCCGCAGCCCCCGGGCCGGCCACGGCTCGGGGGCAGCGCCCCGGCGCCGCGCAGCCGCGGCCCGCCGCGGGCCCTCGAGCCGACCGCAACCTAGCCGGTTGCCCCAGCGCCCGCCCGCTGCCCGCCGCCCGCCCCCGGGTCGCGGCGAGGGTGGCCGTTCCATCCTGCCCGAGAAGCTTCGTTCATGTCGTACTTCAACTCTGCCCCGTCGCGGGTACGCCTGCGCCGGTGCGCAGCCGCCTGGTCCATCGCCATCGCGGCGCCGTGGCTGGCGCCGACCGCGCGCGCCGACGCACCGGCCGCCCCCGCCTCTGCCCCTGCCCCCGCCGCTGCGGCCTCCGCCGCCGCCCCGGCCCAAACGGTACAGATCACCTCGGCCCGGCTGCGGCTGGACGCCGCGCGCAACGGGCTCTCGCCCGCCACCGGCAGCACCGTCTACCGCGTCGAGCAGCAGGACATCGCCAACCTGCCGCTGGGCGACGCCACGCCGCTGAACCAGGTGCTGCTGCAGACACCCGGCGTGGTGCAGGATTCGTACGGCGCGATCCACGTCCGCGGCGACCACGGCAACGTGCAGTACCGCATCAACGGCGTGATCATTCCCGAATCGATCGGCGGCTTCGGCCCATCGCTGCAGACGCGCTTCGCCGATCACCTCACCGTGCTCACCGGCGCGCTGCCGGCGCAGTACGGCTACCGTACCGCCGCCGTGGTCGACATCCAGACCAAGGGCGAGAAGATGCGCAACGGCAGCAGCGTCGATCTCAGCGCCGGCACGCAGGGCCATGCCGAGGCCAGCGTCGAGACCAGCGGCAGCCGCGACGGCTTCAGCGGCTACCTCACCGGCTCGGTGCTGCGCGACCGCATCGGCATCGAGAACCCGACGCCCGCGCGCAGCGCGCTGCACGACACCACGAACCAGGCCAAGGCCTTCGGCTACCTGTCGTCCCTGCTGGGCAACGACAGCCTGGTGAGCCTGCTGTTCGGCGTCAGCGACAGCCGCTTCCAGATTCCCGACGTGCCGGGCCGCACGCCCAGCTACGCGCTGGCCGGCAGCCCGGCGGTGAACTCGGCCGCGCTGGACGCCAACCAGCGCGAGCGCAACCGCTATGCCGTGCTGTCGTACCAGGCCTCGCTGGGGTCGAAGGTCGACTACCAGGCCTCGCTGTTCACGCGCAGCAGCGACGTCCACTACCAGCCCGATCCGGTGGGCGACCTGGTGTTCAACGGGGTGGCCGCCGACATCCTGCGCAGCAACCGCGCCAGCGGCGTGCAGGCCGACCTGAGCTGGCGCCTGGACCCGCGGCACACCGTGCGCGCCGGGCTGTTCGGCCAGGCCGAGACCTACGACGCCGGCAACAACGCCTCGGTGTTCGCCGCCATCGGCGGGCAGCAGGCCAGCACCGTGCCGCTGCGGATCCAGGACCACACCCGCATCGCCGGCCAGCAATGGGGTCTGTACGTCCAGGATGAGTGGCGTGCGACGCGCGCCCTGACGCTGAACTACGGCCTGCGCTTCGACCAGGTGCGCACCGTTGTCGACGAGCACCAGGCCAGCCCGCGCCTGGGCCTGGTCTACACGCTGTCGCCCACGCTGCGCCTGCATGCCGGCTATGCGCGCTACTTCACGCCGCCGCCCACCGAGCTGATCGACACCGCCTCGGTGCAGAAATTCCAGGGCACCACGAATGCCCTGCCCTCGGACGCGAACACCGCGGTGCGTTCCGAGCGCTCGAACTACCTCGACGCCGGCATCGCCTGGCAGCTCACGCCGCGCTGGACGCTGGGCCTGGACGGCTACCACCGCCGCGTGGCACACCTGCAGGACGAAGGCCAGTTCCGCAACGCCCTCATCTACTCCGCCTTCAACTACGCCCAGGGCCGCATCTACGGCCTGGACCTGTCGGCCACCTACAGGTCCGGCGCGCTCTCGGGCTACATCAACTTCGGCTTCCTGCACGCGATGGCCCAGGGGCTGGAGACGGGCCAGTTCAACTTCGACCCGGCCGAGCTCGACTACATCGCCGGCCACTGGGTGCACCTCGACCACGAGCAGCGCTACAGCGGCTCGGCCGGGCTCACCTGGCACCTGGATGCCGGCAGCAGCCTGAGCGTGGACGGCCTGTTCGGCACCGGCCTGCGCCGGGCCTTCGCCAACACGGGGCAGCTGCCGGGCTATGCCACGCTGAACCTGTCGGCCACGCACGATTTCGACCTCGGCGCTGCGCTCGGCAAGCTGCAGGGCCGCCTGGCGCTCATCAACGCCCTCGACCGCGTCTACCTGCTGCGCGACGGCTCGGGCATCGGTGTCGGCGCACCCCAGTACGGCCAGCGCCGCAGCGTGGTGGTGACGATGAGCAAGTCGTTCTAGGCCTGCGGTGGGCGCGCGGCATCAGGCCGTGTGGTGCACCTCGGCCTGGCCGTAGACCGGCGTGGGCAGCCCCTCCAGCCGGGCCTTGAGCTGCAGCGACAGGAACTGCGAGTAGTGCCGGCTCTGGTGCAGGTTGCCGCCGTGCACCCACAGGTGCGGCACCTGGGTCGGCTTCCACATGTTGCGCAGCTCGCCTTCCCAGGGCCCGGGGTCCTTGGGCGTGTCCGAGCCCAGGCCCCAGACCTTGCCCAGCCGGTCGGCGACCTCGGGCGAGATCAGGTCGGCCAGCCAGCGGTTCATCGAGCCGTAGCCGGTGGCGTAGACCAGCACGTCGGCGGGCAGCTCGGTGCCGTCGGTCAGCGTCACGCTCTTCGGGTTGATGCGCTCGATGTTGACGCCGCTCTTGAGCTTGATGCTGCCGTTGGCCACCAGCTCGCTGGCGCCGACGTCGATGTAGTAGCCCGAGCCGCGGCGCAGGTACTTCATGAACAGGCCGGAGCCGTCGGCGCCGAAGTCGAGCAGGAAGCCGGCACCCTCGAGCCGGCCGTACAGATCCGCCTCGCGCCGCTTCATCTCCTCGTACACCGGGATGTGGAACGTGTGCATGATCTTGTACGGCACGCTGGCGAAGATCAGGTCGGCCTTGTGGTGGTCGATGCCGCTCTTCACGGCCTGCTCGCTGTACAGGCCGCCCAGCGCCAGCTCCATCAGCGCCTTCGACGGCGCGATGTGGGTCGACGAGCGCTGCACCATCGTCACGTCGACGTCGTTCTCCCACAGCGCGGCACAGATGTCGTGGGCCGAGTTGTTCGAGCCCAGCACCACCACCTTCTTGCCCTTGCACGCATCGGGGCCCGGATGCTGGCTGGAGTGGTGCTGGTCGCCGAGGAAGGTCTCGGCGCCGGGGATCTTGGGCACGTTGGCGTAGCCCGAGACGCCGAGCGCGATGACCAGCTCCTTCGGCCGCAGCACCACGGTCTTGCCGTCGCGCTCGACCGTCACGTCCCAGCGCTGCGCGGCCTCGTCCCAGCGGCAGTTCTTGGCCAGCGTCGAGCCCCAGTAGTTGATCTCCATGATCTCGACGTAGGCCTCGAGCCAGTCGCCGATCTTGTCCTTGGGCGAGAACACCGGCCAGTCGTCGGGGAAGGGCAGGTAGGGCAGGTGGTCGTACCAGACCGGGTCGTGCAGGCACAGGCTCTTGTAGCGCTTGCGCCAGCTGTCGCCGGGGCGCGCGTTCTTCTCGACCACCAGGGTGGGCACGCCCAGCCGCCGCAGCCGCGCGCCGAGGGCGATGCCGCCCTGGCCGCCGCCGATCACCACCACGTCGGGCTGCACCGTGTGGCCCAGCGTGGCCCGCTCCTGGGCGCGCAGCTCGGCCCAGCTCTTGCGGTGCTTGTGCACGCCATGCTCGGCGCCGGCGATGCGGCGCTCGCCGGTCTTCTCCTCGAAGCCCTTGAGCTCGACCATCGTCGTCAGCAGCGTCCAGGCCTTGCCTTCCTTCAGCCGCAGCAGGCCCTTGCCGCGCGCGACCCGGGTCTCGAAGGTGAACCAGGCTTCGGTGACGCCGTCGGTGGTGCTGGCCTCGCCGTCGAGCCGCCAGTTCGACGGTGCCACGTCGGCCAGCCGGGCCTCGAGCATCGCGCGCACGGCGGTCGGGCTTTCCTGGGTGCAGATGTTCCAGGTGAAGGCGACCAGGTCGCGCCAGTAGCACTCGGGGCCGAACAGGGCCACGGCGGCGTCGAGGTCGCGCCGGCCCAGGGCCTGCTCGAAGCCGGTCAGCCAGCCCTGGGCCAGCGCGCTGGGGGAGGTCTCGTTCATCCGCGTCTCCATCGTCGGTTGCGGGCGGTCCGGCGTTCGCCCGGACCCGCGTTCCAGCCCCACTGTGCGGCCATCGGCCGCGTCTGACGACCCCGGGCAAACGTGGAGGAACCGACCGCGCCCCTGCGCAGTGCCCGCTCAGCCGGTGCGCGTGTCGGCGCCGGCGTCGATCTCTACGTCGTCTTCCTGGCGCAGGTGGATCAGGCCGTTGGTGTAGTTGTATTCGAAGACCTCGCCGTGGCGGCCCCACTCGATGGCGGTGCGCATCACGCGCTCGGCCTCGGCGCCGTCCAGGCTTTCGCGCAGCAGGCGCAGGAAGGGCTCTTCGGGCAGCTCGCGCGAGGGCTCCTGGTCCAGGCTGTGGCGGATGTGCGCCACCAGCGGCACGCGTGCCAGCAGCTGGCGGCCGAAGATCTGCTGCCGCTCGGTGTAGGGCCGCTCGACGTACTCGCGCCCCAGCGGCGTGATGTGCAGGTCGCCGTCGGCCAGGCGCGACAGCTCCAGCAGCGACAGCGCCTGCACCAGCGGCAGCAGCTCGTCGTCGGTGAGCTCGGTCACCTCGGCCAGCTTGGGCAGGTCGGCGCGGCCCGCGAACTGGTCGTCCAGCAGCATCTCGAGCAGGCCTTCCATGCGCGCCACGTCGGCCTCGGGCAGACGCTCGGCCAGGTTGATCTTGACGGGCTCGGCCGCCGGGCGGCCGGCCCGCGTGTGGCCGGCCGTCATCAGCGCGTAGACCTCGTCGACCAGCATCCGCACCTCGGCGCTGTCGGCGCTGCGCGGCCGGGGCAGCCGCACCGCCAGCTGGAAGCGCACGCGCCCGGGGTCGCTGGCGAAGACCAGGATGCGGTCGGCCATCAGCACCGCCTCTTCGATGTTGTGCGAGACCACCAGCATCGCCTTGGTGGGCATGCTGCCGCCGGCCCACAGCTCGAGGATGTCCTCGCGCAGGCGCTCGCCGGTCAGCACGTCCAGCGCCGAGAAGGCCTCGTCCATCAGCAGCACCTCGGGCTCGACCACCAGCGCGCGCGCGATGCCCACGCGCTGGCGCATGCCACCCGAGAGCTCGCGCGGCAGCGCGCCCTCGAAGCCGGCCAGGCCGATGAGCTCGATCGCCTGCCCGGCGCGCTTCTCGCGCTCGGCCTGCGGCATGCCGCGGGCCTCCAGGCCGAGCTCCACGTTCTGCTGCACCGTCAGCCACGGGAAGAGCGCGAACGACTGGAACACCATGCTCACCCCGCGCGCCGGGCCGTACAGCGGCTGGCCGCGGTAGCTCACCTCGCCGGCGTCGACGCCGATCAGGCCCGCCAGGATGCGCAGCAGCGTCGACTTGCCCGAGCCCGACTGCCCGAGCAGGGCCACGATCTCGCCCTCGGCCAGGCGCAGGTCCACGCCCTCCAGCACCGAGCGCGCGCGGCCGTCGGCCGAGCGGAAGGATTTGCCGACCCCCTTCAACTCGACGATGGCGTCCGACATGGCGCAGGCTCCCGCTGGATGGTGTTCAGAAGTGGATCCGGTCTTCGGCCAGCCGGTACAGCCGGCGCCAGACGAAGTGGTTCATGCTCATCACGAAGACGCACATCACGCCGATGCCCAAGGCGATGCGCGGAAAGTCGCCCGCCGTGGTCATCTGCCGGATGTAGCTGCCCAGGCCCTGCGCCTGCACGGTGGTGTCGCCCCAGCTCACGTACTCGGCCACGATGCTGGCGTTCCACGAGCCGCCGCTGGCGGTGATGGCGCCGGTGACGAAGCTCGGAAACACCGCCGGCAGCAGGTAGCGCCGCCACTTCAGCCAGCCCGCCAGGCCCAGGTTCTGCGCCGCATAGCGCAGCTCGGTGGGCACGGTGGAGGCACCGGCGATGACGTTGAACAGGATGTACCACTGCGTGCCCAGCACCATCAGCGGCGACAGCCAGATGCTCGGGTTGAGATGCCAGTGCACGATGCCGGCCACCGCCAGCGGGAACACCAGGTTGACCGGAAACGCGGCCAGGAACTGCGCCGTCGCCTGCAGCCGCCCGGCCCAGGCCGGGTTCATGCCGATCCACACGCCGATCGGCACCCACACCAGCGCCGCGATCGCGATCAGCACCAGCACCCGCGTCATGGTGTAGCAGCCGAGCACGAACACGTGCAGCACCTCGGCCGGGCCGACCTCGGCGCTGACGAAGGTGACCAGCCGCCAGATCGCCAGCAGCACCGCGGCGGCGACGAAGGCGTCCCAGGCGCGCGACCAGGCGTTGTTGACGGGCCGGCTGCGGGCCCGGATGGAGGTGCCGTCGTGGCGGCGGATGAAGACGCGGAACGAGCGCTGCAGCAGCGCCACGCCCTGCAGCCCCAGCGCCTGCAGGCGGTCGGTGCGGCGCAGCCAGGTCAGCAGCCACGAGCTGGGCGCGTCTTCCTGGCTGCCTTCCTCGAAGCGGAACTTGTCGGCCCAGGCCAGCAGCGGGCGGAAGAACAGCTGGTCGTACAGCGAGATGCCCACGAGCATGCCGAAGATGGCCCAGCCGATGGCGCCCAGGTCCTTGCGCTCGATGGCCAGCGCGATGTACGAGCCCACGCCGGGCAGCTTGATGTCCTGGTTGCTGACCGAGATGGCCTCGGAGGCGACGACGAAGAACCAGCCGCCCGACATCGACATCATCATGTTCCACAGCAGCCCGGGCATGGCGAAGGGCAGCTCCAGGCGCCAGAAGCGCTGCCAGCCCGAGAGCTGGAACACCTGGGCCGCCTCGTGCAGCTCGGCCGGCACGGTGCGCAGCGACTGGTACATGCTGAAGGCCATGTTCCAGGCCTGCGAGGTGAAGATGGCGAAGATGGCCGCGCACTCCACGCCCAGCAGGTTGCCCGGGAACAGCAGGATGAACGGCGCCACCGCGATGGCCTGGAAACCCAGCACCGGGATCGACTGCAGGATGTCGAGCAGCGGCACCAGCACCTTCTCGGCCGCGCGGTACTTGGCCGCCAGCACCGCGAAGACGCAGGCGAACACGAGCGAGCAGCCCAGCGCCAGGAACATGCGCAGCGTGGTGCGCATCAGGTAGTAGGGCAGCACCGCCGGGTCCAGCGTCAGCGGCAGCGCGTCGCCCACCTGGTAGGGCCGCGCCATCTGCGAGCCGCCCCAGGCCAGCAGCACCAGCAGCGAGAGCACCAGCGGCAGCAGCGCCCAGTCCCAGCGGTTGCCGCCGGCCTCGACCACCTGGCGCGGGAAAAAGGGCTTGTTGAACATGGGCAGCGGGCGGGCGGGTGTGGGCAGGCGGTTCGTCGCGCGCCGGATTGTGGCTGCTGTCGCGGTCAGGGCCGTGACGGCGCAGGCGCTAGGATCGGCCGCCATCGACGCCCGCCCAAGCCGCCCCGTGATCACCCCGATGCCGCCCCTGACGCCCGACGCGCCGCCCGACGCGCCGCCTCGCGCGCCCACCTTCGTCAGCCGGGCCGGTGCGGGCACCGACCCGGTGGCCGGCCCGGCCGCCGAGCTGGCGGCGGGCCTGCAGGCGCAGCCGGCCGCCATCGCGCCCAAGTACTTCTACGACCCGCTCGGCTCGGCGCTGTTCACCGCCATCACCGAGCTGCCCGAGTACTACCCCACGCGCACCGAGGCCGCCATCCTGCAGGCCTGCGGCGCCGAGATCGCCGGCGTGCTGCGCGCCGCGCTGCCGCCGGGCTTCGACCTCGTCGACCTGGGCGCCGGCGACGGCGCGAAGGCGGCCCGCCTGTTCGGGCCGCTGGCGCCCGGCCGCTACATCGCGGTCGACATCTCCGAGGCTTACCTGCGCCAGGCGCTCGACGCGCTGCAGCGGCGCTTTCCGGCGCTGCCGATGGTGGGCGTGGGGCTCGACTTCGCGGCCCGCCTGGCCCTGCCCGAGGGCCTGCCGGCGGGCCCGGCGCTGGTGTTCTACCCCGGTTCGAGCATCGGCAACTTCGCGCCGCCGCAGGCGCTGCGGCTGCTGCGCGAGGCGCGTGCGCTGGCGCGCGGCGGCGCGCTGCTGATCGGCGCCGACCTCGTCAAGCCGCCCGCCGTGCTGGAGGCGGCCTACGACGACGCGCTGGGCGTCACCGCGGCTTTCAACCGCAACCTGCTCAGCCACGTCAACCGGCTGCTGGGCAGCGATTTCGAGCTCGCCGACTGGAAGCACCGGGCGCTGTTCAACGCCGCCGAGTCGCGCATCGAGATGCACCTGCAGGCGCAGCGCGCGCTGACCGTGCGCTGGCCGGGCGGCGAGCGCCGCTTCGGCGCCGGCGAACGCATCCACACCGAGAGCTCGTACAAGTGGCAGCCGGCCGCCTTCGAGGCCCTGCTGCGCCAGGCCGGCTGGCGCCAGGTGCAGTGCTTCAGCGACCCGCTTGCGTGGTTCGGCGTCTTCTTGGCGCAGGGCTGAAATGCAAGCGCCCGCGGGGCGCCCGGCGCCTACCGCAGGCCCAGAAAATCGAGCACCGGCTGCACGCTGCGCACCGGGTCTTCTTCCTGCGGCACATGCCCGAGCGCGTCGAAGACGACGACCCGGCTGCCCGCGATGCGCTGCGCGAACGCCTGCGCGGTGGCGGGCGGGATCAGGCGGTCGCGCCCGCCCCACAGGATCAGCGTGGGCAGCTTCAGCGCGGCGATGCGCTCGGCGCCCGCGTCGGCGCCCAGGTGCTGCAGGCGCAGCGCCAGCGCGCGGCGGTTGCCGGCGCGCAGCGCCAGCTCGAAGTAGCGGTCGACCAGCGCCGGCGTGACCCGGCGCGGATCGCCGTAGGCCTGCGCCAGGCCCTGCTCGACGAGCGAGCGCGGCAGCACCCATTCGGTGATGCGGTTGAGCACCGGCACGCGGGCGAGCATCCAGCCCAGCGGCCGCACGCCGGGCTTGGACGGCAGGCCCGAGGCGTCCACCAGGATCAGCCCGGCCACCCGTTGCGGGGCCAGGCTCGCCACGCGCCAGGCCACCTCGCCCCCGAGCGAGTTGCCGCCGATGACGACGCGCGGCAGGCGCAGCGCCTCGAGCAGGTCGAGCGTGAAGCGGGCCAGCGCGTCGCCGCTGTAGTCGTCGGGCGCGTAATCGCCCGTGAACGGGCCCGTGAGGCCGAAGCCCGGCAGGTCGAAGGTGATGACGCGGCGCCGGCCCTGCAGCGCGCCCACCCAGCCTTCCCAGGTGTGCAGGCTGGCCGAAGTGCCGTGGATCAGCACCACGGGCTGCGGGTCCTCGCGCGGGCCCTGGTCGCGAAAGTGCACGAGCTGGCCGCGCACGTCCATGAAGTCCGAGGGCGGCAGCGCCCAGCGCGCCACCAGCGACTGTGCCGGCCGGTCGGGGGCGTAGGAGACGGCCAGCGCCAGCGCGCTCAGCAGCAGGAGCACGCCGACGCCGCGCAGCAGCCATTCGCCCATCGGCGCGGATTCTAGGCAGGGCGGTGCAAGGGGGGGGCTGCCTAGAATCCGGCATGAGCTTCGTCCACCTGCGCATCCACACCGAATACTCCGTCGTCGACGGCACGCTGCGCATCGATGCCGCCGCCGCCGCCGCGAGCGCGGACGACCAGCCGGCGCTGGCCATCACCGACCTGAACAACCTGTTCGGCGCGGTCAAGTTCTACCGCGCCTGCCGCGGCGCCGGCGTCAAGCCGCTGCTGGGCGTGGACGCGTGGATGGAGCCCGCGCCGGGCACCACCGGCGCCGAGCGCCAGCCCAGCCGGCTGCTGCTGCTGGCGCAGAGCCACGCGGGCTACCTGAACCTGTGCCAGCTGCTGGCGCGGGCCTGGGTGACGAACGCGCAGCGCTCGCAGGCGTGGCTGAAGTGGGAGTGGCTGGGCGAGCTGGGCGCGGGCCTGATCGCGCTGTCGGGCGCCGACCTGGGCAGCGTCGGCATGGCCCTGCTGGCCGGCGACGACGATCGCGCCGAGGCCGCCGCGCGCCAGCTCGCGGCGCTGTTCCCGGGCCGCTTCTACCTCGAGCTGCAGCGCGCCGGCCATCCCGGCAACGAAGCCCAGGTGCGCGGCGCAGTGACGCTGGCCGCGCGCCTGGGCCTGCCGGTGGTGGCCACGCACCCGGTGCAGTTCCTGCAGGCCGACGACTTCGACGCCCACGAGGCGCGCGTGTGCATCGCCGAGGGCGAGCTGCTGGCCAACCCGCGGCGCATCAAGCGCTTCACGCGCGAGCAGCACTTCAAGACCGCGGCCGAGATGGCCGCCTTGTTCGCCGACGTGCCCTCGGCGCTGGCCAACGCGGTGGAGATCGCGCGCCGCTGCAACCTGAGCCTGGTGCTGGACAAGCCGCAACTGCCCGATTTTCCAACGCCCGAAGTGGGTGGCGTGCGGATGCCGATCGAGGCCTACTTCCGCCAGGCCTCGCACGACGGGCTGGCGCGGCGCCTGGCCGCGCTCTATCCCGATGACACCGTGCGCCAGCAGCAGCGGCCGCGCTACCTGGAGCGCCTCGAGTTCGAGCTCGACACCATCGTCAAGATGGGCTTCCCGGGCTACTTCCTCATCGTCTCCGACTTCATCGTCTGGGCCAAGGAGCATGGCTGCCCGGTGGGGCCCGGGCGCGGCTCGGGCGCGGGCTCGCTGGTGGCCTACGCGCTGTTCGTGACCGACCTCGACCCGCTGCGGTACAAGCTGCTGTTCGAGCGCTTCCTGAACCCCGAGCGGGTGTCGATGCCCGACTTCGACATCGACTTCTGCCAGGCCAACCGCGACCGCGTGATCGAGTACGTGAAGGCCAAGTACGGGCGCGACGCGGTGAGCCAGATCGCCACCTTCGGCACCCTGGCCAGCAAGGCCGCGCTGCGCGACGTGGGCCGCGTGCTGGGCCTGGGCTACGGCCAGGTCGACAGCGTCGCCAAGCTGGTGCCCGGGCTGCCGGGCAAGACCTACACGCTGGCCCGCCTGCCCGAGCCGCCGGCCCGGCCCGACCCGGGCCTCATCTACGTGCGCAAGGAGGTGCCCGAGCTGGAGCAGCGCGAGGCGGCGGAAGAGGAGGTGGCCGAGCTGCTGAGCCTGGCCACGCGCGTCGAGGGCCTGGTGCGCAACGTCGGCATGCACGCTGGTGGCGTGCTCATCGCCCCGGGCAAGATCACCGACTTCTGCCCGCTGTACCAGCAGCCCGGCAGCGACAGCGCGGTGAGCCAGTTCGACAAGGACGACGTCGAGGCCATCGGCCTCGTCAAGTTCGACTTCCTGGGCCTGGCCACGCTGACCATCCTCGAGCTGGCCAAGGACTTCATCCGTGCCCGCCGGCCCGGGCGCCAGGACTTCGACTATGACCGCCTGCCGCTCGACGACCCGCGGGTCTACAAGCTGTTCAGCGACGGCCTGACCGAGGCGGTGTTCCAGTTCGAAAGCCGCGGCATGCAGGGCATGCTGCGCGAGGCGCGGCCGCAGCGGCTGGAGGACCTGATCGCGCTGAACGCGATGTTCCGCCCGGGGCCGATGGAGAACATCCCCTCGTTCTGCGCGCGCAAGAACGGCAAGGAGGACATCGTCTACCCGCACCCGCTGCTGGCGCCGGTGCTGGAGGAGACCTACGGCATCTTCGTCTACCAGGAGCAGGTGATGCAGGCCGCGCAGCTGCTGGGCGGCTACAGCCTGGGCGGCGCCGACCTGCTGCGCCGCGCGATGGGCAAGAAGAAGGCCGAGGAGATGGCCCGGCACCGCGCGATCTTCCGCGACGGCGCCGCCAAGCAGGGCATCGCGGCCGAGAAGGCCGACGAGGTCTTCGACCTGATGGAGAAGTTCGCCGGCTACGGCTTCAACAAGAGCCATGCCGCCGCGTATTCGCTGCTCGCGTACCACACCGGCTGGCTGAAGGTGCACTGCACGGCCGAGTTCTACGCCGCCAACATGACGGTGGAAGCCGACAACACCGACAAGCTGAAGGTGCTGCTGGCCGACGCCCAGCTGTTCGGCATCCGCTTCGAGCCACCCGACATCAACCGCGGCACGGCGCGCTTCGAGCCCATCGACGACCGCACCATCCGCTACGGCCTGGCGGCGGTGAAGGGCACGGGGCAGGGCGCGATCGAGGCCATCGTCGGCGCGCGCGAAGGCCGCGGCCCGCGCGAAGGCGTGGGCGGCGGGCCGTTCCGCAGCCTGTTCGACTTCTGCGCCCGCGTCGACCGCAAGGCGGTGAACAAGCGCGCCGTCGAGGCGCTGGTGAAGGCCGGTGCCTTCGACGCGCTGCAGCCCGATCGCGCGGCGCTGCTGGCCAGCGTGGCCCTGGCGTTCGACTGGGCCGAGACCCAGGAGGCCAACGCGCTGCAGGGCGGTCTGTTCGACGACGGCGACCTGGGCGACGGCCATGGCAGCAGCACGCAGGAGCCGGCGCTGGTGCATACCGCACCCTGGGGCGTGCACGAGCGGCTGCTGCAGGAAAAGGCGGCGCTGGGCTTCTTCCTGTCGGGCCATCTGTTCGATGCCTGGCGCGACGAGGTGCGCCGCTTCGCGCCGCGGGCGCTGGCCGACGTGGTGGACAGCCGCGAGCCGCAGCTGCTGGCCGGCCTGGTGACCGAGGGCCGCAGCGTCAACGGCCAGCGCGGCAAGGTCTTCATCTTCAAGCTCGACGACGGCAGCGAAGCGATCGAGGCGGTGGTGCCCGACGAGCTGTTCGAAGGCCGGCGCGAGCTGATGCAGGAGGACCAGCTCCTGATCGTGCAGGGCCGGGTGCAGCCCGACCGCTTCTCGGCCGGACTGCGCCTGAACGTGAGCCAGGTGTGGGACCTGGCGGCGGCGCGCGCGCGCTTCGGGCGCTGGCTGGCGGTGGACATCCACGGCGGCCTGCCGCCCGTGGGCGACGTGCTGCGGCTGTGGCCGGCGCGGCGCGTGGAGACCGAGCAGGGCGAGCTGCAGCAGGGCCTGGCGATCCGGCTGCGGCTGCTGCGCGGCGCGGCCACGGCCGAGATCGAGCTGGGCGAGGAGGCGCGGTTCTGGCCCTGCGACGAGGCGCTCGGCCGCTGGCGCAGCATCGCCCAGGGCGGCTCTGCAACGATTGTGTATGAATGAAAACGCGGGCCGGCCCTGCCATCCGGCCGCAGGCCGCAGGCGTTACAACGCGGCCATCCACTTCGAGAGGACTCCCATGAAGCGACTGCCCGTTGCCACCGCCCTTGCGGCCCCGATGCTCCTGGCGCTGCTGGCCGTGCAACCCGCCCGCGCGGCCGACGTCGGGGTCTCCGTCTCGATCAGCCAGCCCGGCGTCTATGGCCGCATCGACATCGGTCGCTTCCCGCAGCCCGAGCTGGTGCTGCAGCAGCCGGTGCTGATCCAGGCCCCGGTGGTGCCGGTGCAGCCGGTGTACATGTGGGTGCCGCCGGGCCAGCGGCAGCACTGGGCGCGCTACTGCGGCCAGTACCGGGCCTGCGGCGTGCCGGTGTACTTCGTGCGCGACCAGTGGTACGAGCAGCGGGTGCGGCCGCACGAACACGATCACGACGAGCGGCGCCCGGACTGGCGCCGCGACCGCCATGAGGACCGGGGCGACCGGGGCGATCACGGCGACCGCGGCCGCGGCCACGGTCGGGGCCACGGCGGCGACCGGGGCGGCGACCACGGGGGTGATTGAGCTCGGCCGGGCGCCGGCGCCCTGGCGATAGAGTCGGGGCATGTTCGAGACGCCGCTGACCGCCCTCGTTCTCAGCGGCGGCGGGGCCCGCGCGGCGTACCAGGTGGGCGTGCTGCGCGCGCTGGCGCGGCTGCGGCGCGAGGCGCTGTCGCCGGCGGCGCGCCTGCGCAACCCGTTCGGCGTGATCTGCGGCACCTCGGCCGGCGCCATCAACGCCGCGGCGCTGGCCTGCCATGCCGACCGCTTCGACGCCGCGGTCGAAGTGATCGCCAAGGTCTGGCAGAACTTCAGCGCCGAGCAGGTGTACCGGGCCGATTCGCTGGGCGTCATCCGCAGCGGCGCGCGCTGGCTGACCATGCTGTCGGTGGGCTGGGTGCTGGCGCGCTGGCGCCGCGCCCATCCGCGATCGCTGCTGGACAACGCGCCGCTGGCCGATCTGCTGCAGCGCCTGGTGCCGCTGGACCGGCTGCCGCGGATGCTGGCGCATGGCCACCTGCATGCGCTGGCGGTCACGGCGTCGAGCTACACCACCGGCGAGCACTACACCTTCTACGACTGCGCCGCCGCGGTGGCGCCCTGGGAACGCTCGCAGCGCATCGCCTGCCCGGGCCCGCTGACGCACGCGCACCTGCTGGCCTCGTCGGCGATCCCGTTCGTGTTTCCCGCCACGCCGCTGGTGGTGCCGGGTCGCGACGGCCCCGAGCCGGGCTGGTTCGGCGACGGCTCGATGCGCCAGACCGCGCCCCTGTCGCCGGCGGTCCACCTGGGCGCGCAGCGGCTGTTGATCATCGGCGCCGGGCGCATGCAGGAGCCGGCGCGCCACGGTCTGGCCGCCGACACCTACCCCAACCTGGCGCAGATCGCGGGCCATGCGATGTCGAGCATCTTTCTCGATGCGCTGGCGGTGGACATCGAGCGCCTGCGGCGCATCAACCGCACCCTGGCGCTGCTGCCCGAGTCGGCCCTGGCCGACACGCTGCTGCGGCCGCTGGAGGCGCTGGTGATCGCGCCCAGCGAGCGCATCGACGACATCGCCGCACGCCATCTGCAGGCGCTGCCCCCGGCCATGCGCGCGCTGCTGCGCGGGGTGGGCGTGGGCGGCCAGGGCCGCGAGGCCCGTGGCTCGGCGCTGGCCAGCTACCTGCTGTTCGAGGCGCCCTTCACGAGCGAGCTGATCGCGCTGGGCGAGGCCGACACCCAGGCCCGGCGCGACGAGGTGCTGCGCTTCTTCGGCTGGGACCGGCCGGGTGCCGAGCCCGCGCGGGCGGTGGCGCCCGACATCGCGCTGCCCTGAGCCCGGGCCGGCGGCATCAACGCTCGGCGGATGCCGCGGCCTTGCCGGACTTGTCCATCTTTTCGGCCTTCGTGGCGCGCGGCGGTGCCGGCTGCTTGGCGGCCGGGGCCGCCGGAGCGGCACTGCCGTCGTAGCTGGCGCCGGCCACGGTGAGGCCGGCCTGGGACAGCTTGGCGGCGTTGCCGGCGCCGATGCCGCCCACCCGCTCGACCAGGTCGCCCCAGCCCTTGAAGGCCCCCGTGCCGCGAGCCTGGACGATCTTGGCCGACAGGCCGGGCCCGATGCCCTTGACGGTTTCGAGGTCGGCGCGGCTGGCCTGGTTGGCGTCGACGGCGGCCTGCGCGTTCAGTGCCAGGGCGGCAAGCACGGCGGTGAGGAAGTGACGGATCATGGCAAGACTCCTGGTGGCGGGTGGATGTAGGCCCGGCGGCCGCGGCATCGAACGACGACTCCGTTGCACCGGTGGCGTGGATTCTGTGTAGCCGCGCCGGGCTTGCCATTCCCCCTGCGGGACGGCGCGCGGAGGGCCCCGCGGCGGGGGCCGCACACGGGGGGTGGGGCTACGGCAACGCCAGCAGCGCGCGCGCCAGGGCGAGCGCTTCGTCGGCGTCGGGCCACGGGCCGGGTTCGGTGGGCGCCCGCTGCAACACCCGCACCTGCGGACCCCAGGGCGCCCAGCGCTCGGCCACGGTGGGGCCCAGCACGCTGATGACGCGGCTGCCGACGGCCGCCGCCATGTGGCCGGGGCCGGTGTCGTTGGCCACCACCAGGGCCGCGCGCTGCAGCAGCGCGGCGTAGACGCCGAGGTCGGCGCCCTCGATCAAGTGCGCGGCCGGGTACAGCTCGCGCGCCAGTGCATGCTCGCCCGGGCCCGGGTAGACGACGACCGGCAGCCCGAGTCCGGCCGCCGCCAGCGCGGTGAAGCGGGCGAAATCGGGCCAGGTCTTGGTCGGCTTGCCGGGGATCGCCACGCGCCCGCCGGCGAAAGGGCAGATGACGATGTAGGGCCCGGTGACGCCCCGGGCCGCCAGCAGCGCCTGTGCCTCGGCGGCCTTGGCCGGCAGCACCTGCAGGCCGATGGCGGGCGGCGGGGTGGCGTCGACGCCGAGAAAGCGGCAGGCCAGCGCGAAGTAGCGCGTGAGTTCGTGGCCCTGCTGCACCAGCGGCACGCCGCGCGCCATCAGCGGCGTGCGCCCCTCCTTCGCAAAGCCCACGGCCCGCAGCCCGGCCAGCCGCATCTCGAGCGCGCTCGACAGCGACACCGGCAGCAACAGCGCGTTCTCGCGCCGGTCGAAGCCGGGGTCCAGGCGCCGGCATTCGGCGCGCAACGCGCGCAGCTGCCGCACCTTGTCGGCCAGCGCGGCCGGCTGCACGTGCACCGCCCAGCCTTCGCCGGCCAGCAGCGCCGGTGCCCACTTGCCGCGTGCCACCAAGGTCAATGCATAGCCCTGCGCCTGGAGCAGGCGCAGCGCGGGCAGGCCGACGACCACGTCGCCCACCCAGTTGCGGATGCGCACGATCAGCGGGCGCGGAGGCTGCGGGCTCGCCATCGTCACGGGCGTGGGGTCATCGGCGTGGCGTCATCGGGGCGGCGTCAGGCGGTGCCGTCGCGGATGCTCTGCACCAGCCGCGTCGTCGAGTACCCGCCCAGGTAGGGCAGTGCCAGCGCACGGCCGCCCCAGCTGCGCACCAGCGCCGTCTCGGCCAGGGTCTCGATGTCGTAGTCGCCGCCCTTGACGTAGAGGTCGGGCCGCACCCGCGCCAGCGCCGTCAGCGGCGTGGGCTCGTCGAACAGCAGCACCGCATCGACGACGGCCAGCGCGCCCAGGACGCAGGCGCGGTCGAGCTCGCCGTTCAGCGGCCGGCCCGGGCCCTTGCCCAGGCCGCGCGCCGAGGCGTCGCTGTTCAACGCCACCAGCAGGCTGGCGCCCAGGCCGCGCGCCGCCGTCAGGCAGCTCACATGGCCGCGGTGCAGGATGTCGAACACGCCGTTGGTGAAGACCAGCGGCCGCGGCAGCCGCGCCAGCATCGCGGCCTCCTCGTCGCGTCGCACCAGCTTGCGCAGCAGGTCGCTCATCGCGGTCTTCAGGCAGCGGCCAGCTCGGCGTGGCTGACGGCCGCGGTGCCGAAGCGCGACACCACGATGCCCGCGGCGCGGTTGGCCCAGGCGGCGGCCTCGCGCAGCGGCAGCCCGCAGGCCAGCAGCGCTGCGAGCACGCCGATCACGGTGTCGCCGGCGCCGGTGACGTCGTAGACCTCGCGCGCTGCCGTGGGCAGCCGCAGGTGGCCCTGCGCGTCGAACAGGCTGATGCCTTCTTCGGACCGGGTGACGAGCAGGCCTTGCAGCCCGAGCTGCTGGCGCAGGGCTTCGGCGCGCGCCGCCAGGTCGGCCTCGCCGGACCAGGCGCCCACCACCTGCGCCAGCTCGGACCGGTTGGGGGTGATGGCGGAGGCGCCGGCATAGCGGCTGTAGTCGCTGCCCTTGGGGTCGACCAGCACCGGCTTGCCGGCCGCGCGCGCCAGCTCGATCATGCGCGCCACATGCGCCAGGCCCCCCTTGCCGTAATCCGACATCAGCACCAGATCGTGCTCGGGCAGCACGCGTGCGTAGTCGGCCAGCATCAGGTTCAGCACCTCGTGGTCGGGCTGGTTCTCGAAGTCGATGCGCAGCAGCTGCTGCGAGCGGCCGATCACCCGCAGCTTGACCACCGTGCGCAGCTGCGTGTCGCGGCCGATCACGGTGTCCACGCCCTGCTGCTGCAGCAGCACGCGCAGGCGCTGGCCGGCGTCGTCGTCGCCCAGCACCGTCAGCAGCGTGCAGCGCGTGCCCAGCGCCTTGACGTTCATCGCCACGTTGGCGGCGCCGCCCAGGCGCTCTTCCTCGCGCGTCACGCGCACCACGGGCACCGGGGCCTCGGGCGAGATCCGGTCCACGGCGCCGAACCAGTAGCGGTCCAGCATCGCATCGCCCACCACCAGCACGCGGCGGCGGGCCAGCTCGGTGGGCGGGGGCAGCCGGGGCGTCATGGGGTGTCGGTGTCGGTGGCCGGACCGCGCGGCAGCGCGCGGGCGCTTGGCCCCGGAGCGTGTTGATTTATCGCGAATAATCGCGGCCATTCTGCCATCGCCGCCATGCATCCCGACCTCGAACGACTGGCCCGCGGCCTGATCGACCAGCACGACGCCTGGCTGCGGGCGCCCGGCTGGCCGGCGTCGGTGGTGCCCGCGGTGGGGCCGTCGGCACCCCCCGACGAAGGCCTGTGGCACTGGGTGCAGGCCAACCACCGCTGCAACAGCCTGCTCTGGGCCGAGGAGGACCTGGCGCGCCGCACGCGCGTGGCCGATGCCGAGATCGCGGCCAACAAGCGCGCCATCGACCGCCACAACCAGGCCCGCAACGATGCCACCGAGCGCATCGACGAGATCCTGCTGCTGCGGCTGGGCCTGGTCGACGCGGCCTCGGCCGGCAGCGCCGCGCCGCGCTCGCTGGCGCCGCCCGGCGCGCGCCTGAACAGCGAGACCGCGGGCAGCATGGTCGACCGCCTGTCGATCCTGGCGCTGAAGGTGCAGGCGATGCGCGCGCAGTCGCTGCGCCGAGATGTCGATGCGGCGCACCGCGCGGCCAGCGCCGTCAAGCTCGGTCAGCTGCAGCAGCAGCGTGCCGACCTGGCGGGCTGCCTGCACGCGCTGCTGGCCGATGCCGAGGCCGGGCGCGCCACCTTCAAGGTCTACCGCCAGTTCAAGATGTACAACGACCCGCTGCTCAACCCCGCGCTGGTGGCCGAGCAGGTCGCGCTGCCGCCGGCGGCATGACCACCGCGGGCCGGGCCGGGCCGACCACGGGCGTGCCGCGGCTGCTCATCGTCAAGACCTCGTCGATGGGCGACGTGGTGCATGCGCTGCCGGTGCTGGCCGACATCCGGCGCCACCATCCGCAGGCGGTGATCGACTGGCTGGTGGAGTCGCCCTTCGCCGCCATCCCGCAACTGCACCCGGGCGTGCGGCGCGTGCTGCCGATGGCCTGGCGCCAGTGGCGCGCCCGGCTGTTGAGTGCTACCAGCTGGCGTGCGATGCGGCAGCTGCGGCACGACCTGCGCGGCGGCGACTACGACCTGGTGCTCGACCTGCAGGGCCTGCTGAAGAGTGCACTGTGGGCCCGCCAGAGCGGCGCGCCGGTGGCCGGCTACGACCGCGCCACCGCGCGCGAGCCGCTGGCCGCCTGGGCCTACCAGCGCCGTGTGGGCGTGCCCTGGACCTTCCATGCCGTGCAGCGCTGCCGTCTGCTGGTGGCCGCCCACCTGGGCTACGCCGTCCCGGCGGAGCCGCCCGATTTCGGCCTGCGCGCACCTGCGCCCACCTGGCTGCCGCGGGCGCCGTATGCGGTGTTGATTCCCAACGCCAGCCGGCCCGAGAAGCTGTGGCCCGAGCGGCACTGGGTGGCGGTGGGCCAGCGCTGCCGCGCGCTGGGCTGGCTGCCCGTGGTGCTGTGGGGGCGTGCCGACGAGCAGACCCTGGCCGAGCGCATCGCCGCCGGCTGCGAGGGCGATGTGCCGCCTTTCCTGCGCGTGGGCGAGATGGCCGCGGTGCTGGCCGGGGCCCAGCAGGTGGTGGGGCTGGACACCGGCTTCTCGCATCTGGCGGCGGCGCTGGGGCGGCCCACGCTGGGCATCTATTGCGACCACGAGCCCGGCCAGGCCGGCATCACGGGCCCCGGGCGCGTGGCCAGCATCGGTGGCAAGGGCCAGGTGCCGGCGCGGGCCGACGTGCTGGCGCTGTTCGAGCGCCAGCTGGCGGGCTGAAGGGCGCGGGGCTACAGCGCGTCGATGCGCTGCGGCGGGTAGCTGTCCCAGCTGAGACAGCCCGGGCATTGCCAGAAGTAGTGCTGGGCCTCGAAGCCGCAGGTGGCGCAGCGGTAGCGCTGCAGCGGGCCGGCGCTGCGCGCCACGGCAGCGCGCAGCGCGGTCCAGGCCTCGGGCGTCAGCGCGGCCGGCGGCAGCGCCAGCAGGCCCTGGGCCGCCGACAGCGTGGGGTGGCTGCGCAGATGGTCCAGCAGGCGCGGCAGGCGCTGCGGCGCATCGGCAGGCTCCAGGCTTTCGAGCGCCTGCAGCAGCTCGATGGCCGGATGCTCGGCCAGCGCGGCCGACAGCGCGGCCTGCGCCGCAGCCTCGCGCCCGCAGGCCTGCGCCTGTGCGGCGTAGTCGGCCGCCACCAGCAGGAAGCTGCCCGGGTGCTGCTGGCGCAGCTGGTCCCACAGCGCCAGCGCGGCCCGCGCATCGCCCTGTCGCGCCCGGCGCCGCCCGGCCAGCAGCAGCGGGCGCGGGGCCTGCGGGTCGGCGGCTCGGGCGCGCGCCAGCGCGGCATCGGCTTCGTCGCTGCGGCCACCGGCGTCGGCGGCTTCGGCCAGCTCGCACTCGTAATGCGCGATACGCGAGGCGAACGTGGCGGCGGGTTCGAGCCGGCGCGCCACGGCCGCGGCACGCGGCCAGTCGCGCATGCGCTCGTACAGCGACAGCAGCGCCAGCCGCGCCTGGGCGTCGAAGGCGGTGCCCTCCAGCGCATGCCAGGCGGCTTCGGCGCGGTCGAACAGGCCGGCTTTCATGTAGTCCTGGGCGAGGGCGCGCTGCGCGCGCTCGCGGTCGGCGGGCTTGAGGTCGGCACGCCCCAGCAGGTGCTGGTGCACCCGCACGGCGCGCTCGAACTCGCCGCGGCGGCGGAACAGGTTGCCCAAGGCGAAATGCAGCTCGCTCGTGTCGGGGTCGTTCTGCACCGCCTCGATGAAGGCGTCGATGGCCTGGTCCTGCTGCTCGTCCAGCAGCAGATTCAGGCCTTTGAAGTAGGCACGCGGCGAATCGCGGCGCTCGCGCCGCAGCTGGCGCAGGTCGATGCGCGAGGCCACCCAGCCCAGCGCGAAGGCCAGCGGCAGGCCGAGCAGCAGCCAGCTGAGCGTGAGGTCCATCGCGGTGGCGCCCGGCCTACAGGCCCTCGCGCGGCGGGTGCTCGGGGCCGAACTCCGAGGGCAGCACCGAACTCGGCGCGGGTGGGGGGGGCGCAGCTGCCGTCGGCCCGGGGGCGTGGCGCCGGGCCACGCGGCGGTGGCGCCACCAGCTCGGCACCATGGCCAGCACGCCCACGGCGCAGCCGGCACTGAAGGCCACCAGCACCACGATCACCATCGGCGCATGGCCTTCGACGCCGAAGAACCAGTGCACGGTCGCGGTCTGCAGGTTGTTCAGCGCGAACGCGAACAGCGTGAAGAAGACGAAGGCCCGGACGAGCCAGACGAGCAGTTGCATGGGCGCCGGATTCTAGGAGCCTGGGCCGCAGCCGGCCGCCGGAGGTGGGGTTCCGGGTCCGTGTCTCCCGGTCCGGACCTCGCCCCGCGGGAGCGGCGAGCGCTGCGAGCTGGCGGCTCAGTCGCGGTCGGCGTCGACCGGGGCCTGGGCGTCCACCGCCTCGCGCAGCGCCTTGCCGGGCTTGAAGTGCGGCACCAGCTTCTCGGGGATCACCACCTGCTCGCCGCTGCGCGGGTTGCGGCCCAGCCGCGGCGGGCGGCGGTTGATCGAGAAGCTGCCGAAGCCGCGGATCTCGATCCGGTGCCCGCGCGCCAGCGCGTCGGACATGGCGTCGAGGATGGTCTTGACCGCGAACTCGGTGTCGCGCTGCGTGAGCTGCGCGAAGCGGTCGGCCAGGCGGGTGACGAGGTCGGATCGGGTCATCGCGGCAGCAGGAGAAAGCGCGCCCGGCCGGGCGGTGCCGGCCGCGGCGCGCTCTCGGCCTTCTTACTCGGGCCGGTTGTCGAGCTTGGCGCGCAGCAGCGCACCCAGGCTGGTGGTGCCGGCGTTCTCGCGCTCGCTGGTCTGGCTCAGGCGCTGCATGGCCTGCTGCTCGTCGGCGTTGTCCTTGGCCTTGATGCTGAGCTGGATCGAGCGCATCTTGCGGTCGACGTTGATCACCATCACGCTCACCTCGTCGCCGTCCTTCAGCACGCTGCGCGCGTCCTCGACGCGGTCGCGGCTGATCTCGCTGGCCCGCAGGTAGCCGGTGACGTCGTCGTTGAGCTGGATCTCGGCGCCGCGCGCGTCGACCGACTTGACCTTGCCGGTGACGACCGCGCCGCGGTCGTTCAGCGTGGTGAAGCTGGTGAACGGATCGACATCGAGCTGCTTGATGCCCAGGCTGATGCGCTCGCGCTCGACGTCGACGGCCAGCACCAGGGCCTCGACTTCCTGGCCCTTCTTGTAGTTGCGCACCGCGGTCTCGCCCGGCTCGTGCCAGGACAGGTCGCTCAGGTGCACCAGGCCGTCGATGCCGGCCGTGAGGCCCACGAAGACGCCGAAGTCGGTGATGCTCTTGACGGGGCCCTTGACCTTGTCGCCGCGCTTGACGGTGGCGCTGAACTCTTCCCAGGGGTTGGCCTTGCACTGCTTCATGCCCAGGCTGATGCGGCGCTTGTCCTCGTCGATCTCGAGCACCATCACCTCGACCTCCTCGCCCAGGGTCACGACCTTGGCGGGGGCGACGTTCTTGTTCGTCCAGTCCATCTCGCTGACGTGCACCAGGCCCTCGATGCCGGGCTCGATCTCGACGAAGGCGCCGTAGTCGGCAATGTTGGTGATCTTGCCGAACAGCCGCGTGCCGTTGGGGTAGCGGCGGCTGACGCCGTGCCAGGGGTCGTCGCCCAGCTGCTTCAGGCCCAGGCTGACGCGGTTCTTCTCGGCGTCGAACTTCAGCACCTTGGCCGTGAGCTCCTGGCCGACCGTGACCACCTCGCTGGGGTGGCGCACGCGGCGCCAGGCCATGTCGGTGATGTGCAGCAGGCCGTCGATGCCGCCGAGGTCGACGAAGGCGCCGTACTCGGTGATGTTCTTGACCACGCCGTGCACGATGGCGCCTTCGCTCAGGGTCTCGAGCAGCTTGGCGCGCTCCTCGCCCATCGAGGCCTCGACCACCGCGCGGCGCGACAACACGACGTTGTTGCGCTTGCGGTCGAGCTTGATGACCTTGAACTCCATGGTCTTGCCCTCGAAGGGCGTCATGTCCTTCACCGGGCGGGTGTCGAGCAGGCTGCCGGGCAGGAAGGCGCGGATGCCGTTGACCAGCACCGTCAGGCCGCCCTTGACCTTGCCGCTGACCGTGCCGGTGACGAACTCGCCGGACTCCAGCGAGTTCTCCAGCGACATCCAGCTCGCCAGGCGCTTGGCCTTGTCGCGGCTGAGGATGGTGTCGCCGTAGCCGTTCTCGACGGCATCGATGGCGACCGAGACGAAGTCGCCGACCTGGACTTCGAGCTCGCCCTTGTCGTTCTTGAATTCGTCGATGGCGACGTAGCTCTCGCTCTTGAGGCCGGCGTTGACGACGACGTGGTTGAACTCGATGCGCACGACTTCGGCCGAGATGACCTCGCCGACGCGCATGTCGTTGCTCTTCAGCGATTCCTCGAACAGGGCGGCGAAATCGGCGGCGCCGCCCTTGGCGGTAACGGTGGTGGTGACGGACATGGATTTCCTGGGGCCCGGAGGAGTTGAAGGCAGAGCCGGGGATGCGTGCGGCGGGGGCCGCGGGGAACGGTGAAACGGGAGTGCGTGAATCGGGACCGGGTCAGGCCTCGAACGGCCGGCGCTGCTCCCACCAAGCCAGCACCTGCTGCACCGATTGCTCGATGCTCAGGTCGGAGTTGTCCAGCAGCAGCGCATCGACAGCCGGCCTGCAAGGCGCGACCGCCCGATTCGCATCGCGCGCGTCGCGCGCCTCCAGGTCGGCGCGAAGACTGTCGATATTAGCCGAAATACCTTTTGAAATCAATTGCTTATGGCGGCGCTCGGCGCGCTGTTGCGGGCTGGCGGTGAGGAACACCTTGAGCGCCGCGTCGGGGAACACCACGGTGCCCATGTCGCGCCCATCGGCCACCAGCCCGGGCACGCGCCGGAAGGCCAGCTGCAGCCCGTGCAGCGCCTGCCGCACGGCCGGCAGCGCCGAGACGCGCGAGGCCAGCTGCCCGGTGCTTTCCAGGCGCAGCACGTCGGTCACCTCGCGCCCGCGCAGCCAGGTGCGTCCGGCCTGCTCGCCATCGCCGAAGCGCAGCTCGAGCAGGCCGGCCAGGCGGGCCACGGCGGCCTCGTCGTCGGGCCAGACGCCGTCCCACTGCGCCGCCAGCCCGGCGGCGCGGTACAGCGCGCCCGAATCCAGCAGCTGCCAGCCCAGGGCCGCGGCCACGGCGGCGGCCAGCGTGCCCTTGCCCGAGGCCGTGGGCCCGTCGATGGTGATCACGGGCACATCCTGCGGCGCGGCGCCGGCCACCGCGAACAGGGTCTCGAAGTAGTCGGGGAAGGTCTTGCCCACGCATTGCGGGTCCAGCACGCGCAGCGCCAGGCCGCGGCCCTCGCGGCCGGGGGCCAGGCCGTTGAAGGCGGCCAGCGAGGCGCACATCGCCATCCGGTGGTCGTCGTAGGTGGCCAGGGCGGCGGCGCGCCAGGCCGGGGCCGGCGGCGGCACGATCGCGATGAAGTCGGGGCCCTCCTCGACCTTCGCCCCGAGCTTGCGAAGCTCGGCGGCCATGGCCGCGATGCGGTCGGTCTCCTTGACGCGCCAGCTGGCGATGCCCGACAGCCGCGAGGGTCCGTCGGCATAGAGCGCCATCATCGCCAGCGTCATCGCGGCGTCGGGGATGGCCGTGCAGTCCCGCGCGATCGGGGCCAGCGGCCAGCGGCCGCGGTGGACCTCGATCCAGCCCGGCCCGCTCCTGACCTGCGCGCCCATCGCCTGTGCGGCTTCGACGAAGCGGATGTCGCCCTGGATAGAGTCATGGCCCACGCCTTCGATGCGCAGCGGGGCGCCACCCTGCGCGGCGATGGCGCCGGCGGCGATGAAGTACGAGGCCGAGGAGGCATCGCCCTCGACATGGATCGCGCCGGGGCTGCGGCAGGCGCTGCCCTGCGGGATGACGAAGCGCTGCCAGCCCGTGCGCTGCACCTCGACGCCGAAGCGGGCCAGCAGCGCCAGCGTGATCTCGATGTAGGGCTTGGAGATCAGCTCGCCATCGACCTCGATCGCAATCGCGCGCTCGGCGCTGGCCAGCGGCAGCGCCATCAGCAGCGCGGTGAGGAACTGGCTGGAGACGTCGCCGCGCACGCGGATCGGGGCCTCGGTGGCCAGCCGCCCGCCGGCCTGGCCGTGCAGGCGCAGCGGCGGGTAGCCGGGCCGGCCGAGGTCGTCGATGCGGCAGCCCAGCGGGCGCAAGGCGTCGACCAGGTCGCCGATCGGGCGCTCGTGCATGCGCGGCACGCCGCTGAGCGTGAAGTCGCCGCCCTGCGTGGCCGCCAGCACTGCCAGCGTGGCCGCCAGCGGGCGCATCGCGGTGCCGGCATTGCCCAGGAAGAGGCTGGCCCGGTGCACCTGCAGCCGCCCGCCCAGGCCGGTGACGCGCAGCACGCGGCCGTCCGGCTGCAGCCCGCAGCCCAGCGCGGCCAGCGCGGCCAGCATCACCTGCGTGTCGTCGCTGGCCAGCAGGTCGTGCACCTCGGTCGTGCCGGCCGCCAGCCCGGCCAGCAGCAGCACGCGGTTGGAGATGCTCTTCGAGCCGGGCAGCCGCACCCGCCCCGAGACGGTGCTCAGGGGGGGCAGGTCGAGGTGCGGGATGCGGAACATCGGCTCGGGCGGCGCGCGATCGGCGGGCCGGTGGGTGGGCGGGCGCGGCCCTCAGCCCTTGGCCGGGCCGGCCGCGCGCGGCGAGCCCATCTGCCAGCCGGCGCGGCCCTCGGCCGGGGCGCGGATCAGGCCTTCCAGCGCCGCGGCATTGCCTTCGCGCATCGCGTGCTCCAGCGCGTCCAGCGCATGGCGGAAGCGCTGCGACTGCTTGAGCACCTCCTCGCGGTTGGCCAGCAGCACGTCGCGCCAGGTCTCGGGGTTGCTGGCGGCGATGCGCGTGAAGTCGCGGAAGCCCGGCCCGGCGAGCGAGAGGAAGTCGCGCCCCGCCGGCTGGTTGGCCACGGCGCCGAAGAAGGCGAAGGCCAGCAGGTGGGGCAGGTGGCTGACGGCGGCGAAGGCGGCGTCGTGGTTCTCGGCCGTCATCTTCAGCACCTGGGCGCCCATCGCCGACCAGACGTCGGTGGCCCGCTGGACCAGCTCGGGCGCGGTCTGCGTCAGCGGCGTGAGGATGACCTGGCGGCCGTTGAAGAGCGCGGCGTCGGCATGCTGGATGCCCGAGACCTCCTTGCCCGCGATCGGGTGCGCGGGCACGAACGAGCCGATGCGCTCGCGCAGCACGCGGCGCGCGGCATCGACCACGTCGCGCTTGGTGCTGCCCACGTCCATCAGCAGCGCGCCCGGCTCCAGGCCGTGGCGGATGGCCTTCAGCGTGGTCTCGGTGGCAGCCACCGGCACCGCGACCAGCACCAGGTCCGAGCCCGAGACCGCCAGCAGCGCCGATTCGGCGGCGACGTCGATCACGCCCAGCTTGCGCGCGCGCTCGGTGGTCGAGGGCGACTTGCTGTAGCCCACCACGCGCCGCACCAGCCCGGCCCGCTTCAGGGCCAGCGCGAAGCTGCCGCCGATGAGGCCGCAGCCGATGACGCCCAGCTGCTGGAACATCAGCGACGACCCGCCCGATCGCGCGGCCAAGACCTTGCGCGGCACCGGCCCGGCCGGGCCGCTGCCAGGCCCCCCCCGGGGGGCGGCGAACGAAGTGCGCTCGGGGACTTCATTTCGTGTCGATCGGGTAGGTGCCCAGGATCTTGAAGTAGGCGCAGGCGTCACGCAGCTCGCGCAGCGCGGCGGCCACGCGCGGCTCGTCGGGGTGGCCCTCGAGGTCGATGTAGAAGTAGTACTCCCACTGACCCGAGCGCGCGGGCCTCGACTCGAAGCGCGTCATCGACACGCCGTGGTCCTTCAGCGGCACCAGCATGTCGTGCACGGCGCCGGGCCGGTTGGTGACCGAGACCACGAGGCTGGTGCAGTCGTGCCCCGAGGCCTGCGGCGCGGGATGGCGCTGCGGGTGGGTGACGATGGCGAAGCGGGTGCGGTTGTGGGCGTCGTCCTGGATCGCCGGCGCCAGCACGTGCAGCCCGTATTCGCCGGCCGCGCGCTGGCTGGCGATGGCCGCCAGCGCCTCGTCCTGCGCGGCCAGCCGCGCGCCCTCGGCATTGCTGGCCACGGGCCGGCGCTCGACCTCGGGCAGGTGGTGGCTGAGCCAGCGGTGGCACTGCGCCAGCGCCTGCGGGTGGGCGCAGACGGCGCGCACGCCCGCCAGCGCATCGGTGCGGCGCAGCAGGTTGTGGCGCACGACGAGGCTGGTCTCGCCGATGATGAACAGCGGCGTGGTCAGGAACAGGTCGAGCGAGCGCGCGACCACGCCCTCGGTGCTGTTCTCCACCGGCACCACGCCGAAGTCGGCGGCCCCCGAGGTGGTGGCGTGCATCACCTCGTCGATGCTGGCGCAGGGCAGGCGCACGATCGAGGCGCCGAAGTAGCCCAGCGCCGCCTCTTCGCTGAAGGTGCCGGCCGGGCCGAGGTAGGCCACCCGGGTGGGCGTCTCCAGCGCACGGCAGGCCGACATGATCTCGCGCCAGATCGGGGCCACGCTGTCGTTCTTCAGCGGCCCGGCGTTGACGCGCTTCAGGCCGTCGATGACCTGCGCCTCGCGCTCGGGCCGGAAGACGACCGTGCCCGCCTGCTTCTTGACCTCGCCCACTTCCAGCGCCAGCGCCGCGCGCCGGTTCAGCATCGCCAGCAGCTCGCGGTCGACGGCGTCGATGCGCTGCCGCAGCGACGCCAGCGCGGGGTCGGAGGGCTCGGCCATGGCGGGGCGGATGCGCAGCGCCTACTTCGCCGCGCCCGAGGCGCCGGGCGCCGGGGCCGAGGCCGCGGGCGGCGGCGCGAGCAGCTTGACCGCCGACTGCTGCAGCGCCCGCAGCCGCGTGTCGAGGTCGCCGCGCACCGCCGGGAGCAGACGCTCGAGCAGCGCGCGCTGCATCTCGGGGTCGTGCTGCTGGAACTTGCGGTAGACCGGCGACTCGAGCCACGCAATGAGCTGGCGCAGGTCCGACTCGGTGAAGTTCTGCTCGAGCACCTGGCCCACGGTCGAGGGCGCCAGCTTGACGGCCTCGTCGCGGATGATCGGCGTGGCCGCCTCGACGAACTGGCGCGCATCGCCCTGCAGCTCGCGCGCCACGGCCTCGCGCCGCTCGGCCGGCAGTCGCTGCACCGCCGGCGCGGCCTGCTGCAGCAGCTGCACCGCCGGCTGCTGCGCGATGTTGCGCGCCAGCGAATCGATGCCGGGCTGCTGCAGCTTCAGCACGGTGGCCACGAGCTGCTTCTTGGCCGCACTGACGGGGGCGGCCTTGGCCGGGGCCGAGGCGCCGGCGGCCGGCGCGGCGGTGGCGGCGCTGGCCGCGCCGGCAACGGCCAGCGCCGCGGCCAGGGCCGC
>JAGWLO010000067.1 GCA_028872015.1 Burkholderiales bacterium
GGGGGGCGCGGCGTGCCACGGGCCGGACGACCGCCGCGCTCCCCGGCGCTGCCGCGCGGGGTGCTGCTGGGCGCCTGGGGGCTGGTGGTGGTCGGGGTCGCCGTGGCCGCGGTGCTGGTGCTGCGGCCCGGCGCGCACCCGGGGGCGGTGGCCGCGACCGCAGCCGGGGCGGTGTCGGCCGGCCCCGTCCCGGCACCCGTCCCGGCACCCGTCACGGTGGCACCGGCCACCGCCGCAGCCGTCACTGCCGTACCGATCACCACGGCAAGCTCGGTACCCGCGCCAGCAGCGTCGGCCGCCCCGCCGCCGCCCGAGTCGTCCGTGGCCACGGTGACGCTGGAGCGTGCCGCCCCGCGCCTGCGGGCCCAGCCGCTGGTGACACCCGAGCTGCTGTGCGCCGGGCGCAACGCCTTCCAGCACTTCGTCTGCATGGAACGCGAGTGCCTGCGTCCGGTCTTCCGGCAGCACCCCGAGTGCCGGCGCTGGGAGCAGGTGGGGCGGCGTGGGGAGTCGCCCTGAGCCGGCGGTCCGGCGCCCGGCCGCACGCTGCGGGTTAGGCTCGATGACGCGGCTGCGCCAGACTGGTACACCCGCGCGTCTGCCTTTTGGAGCACTGCCCTTGTCGACCGATGCTGTTTCTTCCGCCACCGCCACCATCCCCGCCGCGGTGTGGCCGCCGCGCCTGCCGCGATCGCTGGTGATCCCCGAGACCACGCTGTGGTTCAACCTCGAGGTCACCGCGCGGCGCTATCCGCACAAGGCGGCCTGCCAGTTCTTCGGCCGCAGCGTCACCTATGCCGAGCTGCACCGCCAGGCCGAGGCGCTGGCGGGCTGGCTGCAGGCCCAGGGCGTGGGCCGCGGCGACCGGGTGGCGCTGTTCATGCAGAACTGCCCGCAGTTCGTGATCGCCTTCTACGCCGTGCAGCGCGCCGATGCGGTGGTGGTGCCCGTGAACCCGATGAACCGCGCCGACGAGTTCGGCCACTACATCGTCGACCCCGGCACGCGCGTCGTCATCACCACTGCCGACCTGGCCGGCATCGTGGCCGAGGCCGACGCCCGGCTGCCGCCCGAGCAGCGGCTGCGCGGCATGCTGGCCACCCGGTTCACGGATGCCATGCCCGAGACCCTGGACGCCGCCGAGCAGCCCGCGCCGGCCTTGCTGCAGTGGCTGCTGGCCGACCCGACGCTGCCCGCCGGCGCCACGCGCTGGGCCGAGGCGCTGGCCGCCGGCCACCGCCCCGGCCCGCCGCAGGCCGAGCCCGACGACATGGCGCTGCTGCCCTACACCAGCGGCACCACGGGCCTGCCCAAGGGCTGCATCCACACCCACCGCACGCTGATGCCCAACGTGATCGGTGGCGGCCTGTGGGGCTACAGCAGCGCCGAGTCGGTGAGCCTGGCGGTGGTGCCCATGTTCCACATCACCGGCATGCTGTACGGCGTGCTGGCACCGGTGTACATCGGCAGCACCAGCGTCGTGATGCCGCGCTGGGACCGCGAACTGGCCGGGCGCCTGATCTCGCGCCACCGGGTCAGCCACTGGACCTGCATCCCCACGATGATCATCGACCTGTTCGGCAGCCCCAACTACAAGAGCTTCGACCTCACCAGCCTGCGCTACCTCTCGGGCGGCGGGGCGGCGATGCCGCACGCGGTGGCCGAGCGGCTGCAGCAAGAATTCGGGCTCACCTTCGCCGAGGGCTACGGCCTGACCGAGACCGCGGCCCCCAGCCACGCCAACCCGCCCGAGCGGGCCAAGCTGCAATGCCTGGGCATCCCCATCTTCGGCGTCGACAGCCGCGTCATCGACCCCGTCACGCTGCAGCCGCTGCCTCCCGGCGAGGTGGGCGAGATCGTGACCCACGGGCCGATGGTCTTCAAGGGCTACTGGCGCCACCCCGACGCGACGAAGGCGGCCTTCATCGAGATCGACGGCAAGGCCTACTTCCGCACCGGCGACCTGGGCCGGCGCGACGACGAGGGCTACTTCTTCATCACCGACCGCCTCAAGCGCATGATCAACGCCAGCGGCTACAAGGTCTGGCCGAGCGAGGTCGAGCTGCTGCTGTTCAAGTGCCCGCTGGTGCAGGAGGCCTGCATCATCGCCGCCCGCGACCCCTACCGCGGCGAGACCGTCAAGGCCGTGGTGGTGCTGCGCGCCGAGGCCCGCGGCCAGGCCCGGCCGCAGGACATCATCGACTGGGCGCGCCAGCACATGGCCGTGTACAAGGCGCCGACCCAGGTCGAGTTCGTCGAGGCGCTGCCCAAGAGCGGCTCGGGCAAGGTGATGTGGCGCGCGCTGCAGGAGCGCGAACGGGAAGCGGCCGCGCCCGGTGCCGCCGGCTAGGCCGCCTCGGCCACCCGCCGCAGCGCGCGCTGCAGGGCGCGCGCGTCGTTGCTGGCGCGGTGGCGGGTCAGGCCCATCTCGAGCACGGCCTCGCGCCGCGCCTGGTCGAGCTGCGCCAGGTGCCGCTCGTCGAGCAGCGCGCCCACCGATTCGAGCCTGAACGCGGGCTGCAGGCCCGCTTCCTCGAACAGGGCCGCGAGCCAGCTGTAGTCGTGGGCCCAGCCGTCGCAATAGACGACACGGCCGGCGAGGTCGCGGTTGAGCACCGCGGCCACCTCGCGCGGCGTGCGGCCGTGGGCCTGCAGCGTGGCGCGCGTGATGCCGTGCACGCGCTCGGCGGCGTCGTCCCAGTGGGTCCAGCCCGGCACCGGTTGCACCAGCATGCAGGCGGCGTGGCCGTCGGGCAGCACGTAGCCGATCTCGATCGGGTAGCTGCGGCCGCCGAAACCCGAGGCCTCGATGTCGAGGACGCAGGGCAGGGGCGGCGGTGCGGGCATGGCGGTCGGCGCGGGCTGACGTTCATTGTGAGGGGTCAGCCCGCGCGGCGCCTGCGAGGTTGCGCGACTTATGGCGCGTCCCACGGCCCGCGCTCGCAGGCCCTGCTGCCTGGGCTGTGCGCTGGCGGCAGAGCGCGCCTTCGACGTCGACGCATCCCCCGGGCATCCACCGCGCCCGGAACGGCAGGACCGGGCTGCGCCAGGGCCTCAGAAGAACGCCATCGTGCGCACCTCGATGCTCTCTCGCTTGGGCGCGCCGGGCGGCGTGGTCGGGTCCTCGAAGGCGCTGTGGCCCATGAAGCGGGCGCGTCCGTCGGTCGCGCTGTCGTAGGTCTTCAGCAGCAGCGCCTGGTCGGCCTCCATCTGCGGGAAGTAGACCCAGCGGTGGGCCGGGTTCCAGCGCATGACGTAGATCTCGCCGGTGCGCTCGCGGTACTTCAGCTCCATCCGCAGCATGTCCTCGGGCGCATGGGTGCGCGCGTCGCACATCGCCAGCGGCAGCTCCTCGACGCGCCGGTACAGCGGCTTCCAGACGTTGTAGAAGGCGACCCGGCGTTGCAGCAGCGCGTCGGCCTCGGCCGGCAGGATGTCGCGCACGCGCTGCGGACCGCTGGCGACCGTGTAGTCGCTGTGCACGAGCAGCACCGCCGGCCGCTGGACCTCGGTCTGCGCCTTCAGGTCGGCCGGCAGCCGCTTGCGGATCGTGTGGTCGAAGACTTCGACCCGGCGCGCGCCGGTATGGCGCTGCACGTAGGCGATCACCTGGGCGTAGAAGCGGCTCTTGATCGCCGCGTCGTCGTCGAAATGGTCGAAGGGCGTCGTCTGCGACTCGACGAACGGGTGGATCTCGAAGCCTTCGCGGTCGGCCGAGAATCGGTCGGCCTCGGCCCAGCCGTCGTGGATCGCCACCTCGCGCAGGTCGGTGCCCGGCGGGTTGAGCGCCACGCCCGGGTCGGGCTCGTAGAAGTAGTAGTCGGGCGGACGGCCGTTGTCGACGGTGTAGTTGAGCGTCGCGCGGACGCTGGTGGCGGTGGTCATGGCGGGGTTCTCGGGCGTTCGGGATCCGGGCCGGTCAGGCCGCGGCACGCTGGGTGGTGAAGCCTTCCCCGACCCAGGTCTGCTGCCAGCAGGGCAGGGCTTCGACGCGGGACAGCCAGCGGCGCAGGTTCGGGTGGTCGGCCAGCGGCAGGCGCTGCCAGCCGTGCAGGTGCATCGGCGCCGCGACCGCGATGTCGGCGATCGTGGGGCCGCTGCCGGCGATCCAGTCGCGGTCCTTCAGCCGGTCGTCGAGGATGCCGGCGAGCTTGTGGAACTGCGCCGCCTGGGCGTCGAGCACGGCCCGGTCGGGGGCGCCGCCGAGCAGCGGCTTGACGCAGTTCTCGACCAGGAACACATAGCACGAGGGGAACCAGCTCGACGACTCCCACAGCAGCCAGCGGTTGATGTCGGCGCGCTGGCGCAGGTCGCGCGGGTAGACGGCGTCGGCGCCCAGCTTGTCGGCGGCGTATTGCAGGATCGCGTTCGACTCCCACAGAACGAAGTCGCCGTCGCGCATCGCCGGCACCGAGGCGTTCGGGTTGATCGCGGTGTAGGCGGGCTCCTTCTGCGCGCCCTTGAAGTAGTCGACGTGCTGGAGCTCGTAGGGCGCCCCCATCAACTTGAGCCCGGCCAGCACCTTGCGGCAGTTCACGGTGATGGGGTCGGCATAGATCTGCATGGCTGGTCTCCGTCTGTGGATGAACGGCGGCATTCGGGTACCACCTCCGGCCAGTGTAGGAATTGACCTCGATCAAGGCAGCTGCTGGAATGCGAACCGGTTGTCCGCGATCTGGAAACAATGGCGATCTCCACCGACATGCTGAGCGCCTTCCTGAAGGTGGCCGAGCACCTCAGCGTGAGCCGCGCCGCCGACGAGCTGGGCGTCGGCAAGAGCGTGGTCAGCAAGCGCGTGGCCCAGCTCGAGACGGCGGTGAAGGCGACGCTGTTCAGCCGCAGCACGCGGCAGGTGGCGCTGACCTCGGCCGGCGAGGCCTACCTCGAGTTCGCGCGCCGCGCGCTGCTCGAGGTCAGCGGTGCCGAGGAGCGCCTGCGCGACCTGCGGGCGCAGCTCAGCGGCCAGATCCGTATCACCGCGCCGGTGTCCTGGGGCCAGCGCGTGCTGGCGCCGCGCCTGCCCGAGTTCCTGCGCCTGCACCCAGGCATCGAGATCGAGCTGCAGCTGGCCGATCGCCTGCTCGACCTGGGGCGGGAACGGATCGACCTGGCGCTGCGCTGGACCAGCCTGCCGGCGCCCGAGCTCCATGCCCAGGTGGTGGCGCAGGTCGATTGGCTCCTGGTTGCCACGCCAGGCTATCTGGCCGGGGCCGGCTGGCCCCAGGTCCCCGAAGCGCTGGCAGTCCATCCCTGCATGGGCTACTGGCGCGAGAGCGCCGACGACGCCTGGGCGCTGATGCGTGGCGACGAGCGCCGCCGCGTGCGGGTCAGCAGCCGCTACCACGTCAACAACCCCGAATCGGTCGCCGAGGCGGCGCTCGGCGGGCTCGGCATCGGCCTGCTCCCCGGCTACCTGTGCGCAGCGGCACTCGCCGAAGGCCGGCTCGTGCGCGTGCTGCCCGACTGGACGCCGCAGACGCCGTTCGGCACCCGCATCACCGCGATCGTGCCGCCCGAACGCTTGCGGCTGGCGCGCAACCAGGCGTTGCTCGCGTTTCTGCGTCAGTCACTGGCGGGCACGCCGGGCTGAATCCCTTACCCGACGCGGGATGCACCGCGCGCGTTGCCCGCGGTGCGCCGGGATCAGACCGGCTTGGTGTCGAACATCAGCAGGTCGACGCCGGCCTGGGCGAAGTTGCCCAGGTCGCCGGCCGTCGCCGCGCCCTGGGGTGAGCCGAGGGCGGCCTGGATTGCGGCCATCGAGTCGAACTCGAGGACCGCCACCAGGTGCAGGGGGGCTTCGCCGGCCGGGGTGCCGATCGGCCCAGCACTGACGTGGTAGCTGCGCAGTCCGGGCAGGGTCTTGGCCAGCGGCACGTGCTTGGTGTAGTAGTAGGCGTCGAACGCGGCCGGATCGGCGGGCTTCTTGTACAGGGCGATGACTTGGGCCATGGCGGACAGGCTTTCACAACATGGGGGCCGCCGGCGGCGGCCCGGCCGGCGTGCAGTGTCGTGGCGGCGCCACGGACGGCGCAACTGGCACAAGCCCGCGTGCCGCACAGACGCGGTTCTTGATCGGCGTCAAGCTGGCAGCGCTGCCTCGGATCGAGCATGGCTTCGGAAACAAGGAGAGTTCGATATGCGACACACCGTGACGTTGCGGGGCCCGATGCGCCTCGCGCAGCTGCTGCTGGCGGCCTTCGTGCCCTTACTGCTGGCGCTGCTGGCCGGCCTGCCCGGCACTGCACAGGCCATCCCCGCGTTCAACCGCCAGACGGGCCAGAACTGCGTGGCCTGCCATGCCGGCGGGCAGTTCCCCGAGCTCACGCCCTACGGCCGGCTGTTCAAGCTCACCGGCTACACCATCGGCCAGCGGGCGATGCCGCTGTCGGCGATGGCGGTGCTGAGCGCCACCCGCGTGGCCAACACCGGCAAGAGCGCCGACCCGTCGTCCGACTTCCAGAAGGATCGCCAGGTGGTGCTGGACACCGTCAGCCTGCTGGCCGGCGGCAAGATCAGCGACAACGTGGGCGCCTTCGTCCAGGTCACCTACGACCCCTACGCCACGCAGGCCGCCGACGGCAGCTTCCACGGCCATACCCACGCCGACAACATCGACGTGCGCTGGGCCGACCGCTACGTCACCGACCAGCGCGACCTGATCCTGGGCGTGAGCGTCAACAACAACCCCTCGGTCTCCGACCCCTGGAACACGGCCCCGGCGTGGATGCAGTACGTGCCCGTGCCCAGCCCCACCGGCAGCCGCTTCATCGACGGCATGGCGCCGTACCCGGGCTACGCCGCCGGCGGCAACCTGGCCGGGGTCACCGCGTACGCCTTCCTGAACCAGACCTGGTACGCCGAGCTGGGCGGCTACCGCACCGCCAATGGCGCGTTCTCGGTGCTCAGCGCCGGGCTCGACGATGCCAGCACGACCAAGCTGCAGGG
Organism: Burkholderiales bacterium; assembly: GCA_028872015.1. Classification (GTDB taxonomy): domain Bacteria; phylum Pseudomonadota; class Gammaproteobacteria; order Burkholderiales; family Burkholderiaceae_C; genus Rubrivivax. The sequence continues at coordinate 6,949 of JAGWLO010000067.1, forward strand.
CCTGAACCCCTACTGGCGCCTGAGCTGGAGCCGTGCGTGGGGGGCCCACAACCTCATGCTGGGCACCTCGGGCATGGTGTCTCGGGTATACGACAACCCACTGGACACCTCTGACCCGACCACCGTGCACCGCAGTACGGACCTCGGCCTGGACGCCCAGTACCAGTACCTGCTGGACCCGCACACCTTCACGGCCCAGCTGTCGTACATGCACAGCCGGCAACGGCTGTCGGATGCCTCCGTGCAGGCGCTGCAGGCGGTGCCGTTCGTCGACGCCGCGGGCAACCCGCTGCCGATGCCCAACGTTGCCGACACGACCCAGGTGCTGCGCCTGAAGCTGACCTACACCTACCAGGCGAAGTACGGTACCAGTCTGGGACTGTTCAGCCTGACGGGCACGCGCGACACCGCCTACCTGACGGCCGGCTACGACCCGGGCACGCTGAGCATCACCAGCGACCCGGCGGCGCTGGCGCCTTCGACGCTTGCGGTGGATGGCAACCGCACCGGCAGCCCCTCCACGGCCGGGGCCACGCTGGAGGCCTTCTACCTGCCCATCCAGTACCTGCGGCTGGGCGCCCAGTACACGGCCTACAGCCGCTTCAACGGCGCGTCGAGCAATTTCAACGGCTTCGGCCGGAACGCGCGCGACAACAACTCGCTCTTCATCTACGCCTGGGCGGCCTACTGATGAAGGCCCACCTGCCCAGCCGCCCGACGACGATCCACCGGAGAGCCCGCGTGAAATTCCACACTCCCCTGATTCTGCTGGCCACCACCTTGCTGGCCTCGGCCTGCGCCGACCTGGGCCGCTCGCGAGACCTGGACAACCCGCGGGTGGCCCCGGTCACGCTGGCGCAGCAGGTCTGCGCCAACTGCCACGGCCCGCGCGGCGTGTCGGTGTCGCCCAACTTCCCCAACCTGGCGGCGCAGCAAGCGGACTACCTGGTGGCGCAACTCACCGGCTTTCGCAGCCACGCGCGCACCGACCCGCCGGGCTTCGAGTACATGTGGGGCATCAGCCGCAGCCTCACCGACGACCAGATCAAGGGCCTGGCGGCCTACTCTGCCGCGCAGCCGCCGGCGCCGGCACAGCCCCTGGACAGCGACGACCAGGCCGCGGCCGCGGCCGCGGCCGGCGAGGCGATCTTCACCGGCGGCCTGCCGGCCCAGAGCGTGCCCGCATGCATGTCGTGCCACGGGCCCGGCGGCGCCGGCAACGGCGGCTTTCCGCGCCTGGCCGGGCAGCATGCCGACTACCTGCGCAAGCAGCTGCTGGTGTTCCAGCGCACGAACGAGCGCCCCGAAGGCCAGGTGATGAAGGTGGTGGCCCATTCGCTGAGCCCGGCCAACATCCGCGACGTGGCGGCCTACCTGCAGTCGCTGGGCAGTCGCTGACACGGCCGGCCTGGCGGCCGCCGTGCCGTTCAGCGCCGCAGTTGCGCCATCGCAATCATGATCGCGTCCAGCTTCTGGTTCACCAGATCCAGTTGCTGGCGCAGGGCGTCGTCGGACGGGGCGCTGCCGTCGGCATTGCCGTCCGCGCTGCCATCCGCGCTGCCATCAGGGGCCGTGGCCACGCTCTGGCCGTCATCGGCGGGCTGCAGCAGGTCTTCGTGGATCTGGTGCAGGCTGGCGCCGATCCACGCCAGCGCGGCCAGCACGGCCAGGCGCCACAGCCATTCGGCGATCAGTCTCTTCATGCAGGTGGGGAGTCAGGAGAGTCGGGGGAAAGCGAAGGCGCTGGCGCTGGCGCCAGGTCGGTCAGAAGCTCCAGCGCATAAGGCAGACGCAGCGTCTCGCCGCCCAGCGCGGCCGTGACCGCGAACTCGGGCGCAGCGGTCTGGCGCACGCGCGGCGGGCTCAGCGGCACATGGCGCCCATCCAGCAGGCTGGCCACCAAGGGCTGGTCGGCACGGCGGCCGCGTCGCAGCACCACGGCCATCTCGTCGTTGGCCAGGCGCACCCAGGTGCCGGGCGGGTAGAAGCCCAGCGCCCGCAACAGCGCCTGGCCGATGGCATCGGGCCGGCCGTCGGGCCCCAGGCAGGCCTGGCGCACAGCCGCCGTCACCGCCATCGGCCGGCGGCCGGCACGCACGCTCGCCTTGGCCATGAACTGGTCGCAGCGCTGCAGCAGGTCGGCCAGCCGGCGCTCAGGCGGCAGCGACGGGTCGGCCAGGTCCAGCGGGCCGCGGGCGGCATGGTGGCGCTCCACCACGGCCAGCCAGAGCTCGTCGTCCGCGCCGAACTCGCGCAGCATCTCGGCGCTGCGCTGGGGGTGGCGGTCGAGCAGCTGCCGCTGCTGCGCCGTCAGCGGCCGGTCGCGGTGCGCCAGCTCGCTTTGCAGCGCCGTGATGCTCAGGTTCATCGTGAGCCCGGCCTGCATCAGCGCGTTGCGCTCGGCCGCCGGCCACTCGAGCTGGCCCGCGGCCAGGTCGGCCACCGCCACGCTGGCCAGGGCATGCGCCACGCTGTAATGGTCGCTCGGCCTGGCGGCGGTCTGGAACATCACGAACAGCGCCTCGTCGGCCGCGCCCTGCACGGTGCTCAGCAGCCGGTGGCCCAGTGCCTGCAGGCGCTCCAGGCGCAGTGCGTCGTAGGCGGTGTCCAGCAGCAGGATCGCGAGCAGTCGCTCGAGCTCGGACCACAGGCGCGACACGTTGCGCAGCGAACGATCGGCACTCGCGTTATCGGGCAGTGCGGCTTCGGGGGGTGGGGCTTTCGGCAGCATCGGGACGGGCAAGGCACAGGGCGCCAGCGGCGTCCGACCGCACGGCCCTGACAGGGCGGCATGGTATGCGATACCCGCGCCTCCCCGGCCCGCGGCGCCGCGCGCAGGCGAACCGGTTTCAGACCCCGAAACGGTCGCCCACGCTGTCCTGGGTGAGCCGGTGGCGCGGCCTAGCGCGGGGCGGCAGGCGGCGGCTGCGCCGGGGTGTCGTCGAGCCGGCCCAGCACCACGAAGCAGTGCGCGCCCGCCGGGTCCGCCCCGATGTCGATCCTGAACCTGCGCGAGGCGCCGCCGGCCGGCTGCCAGGGCAGCGTCGAGGCCGCAGGCGATTCGCCGCCCAGCACCTGCGCCACCAGCGCCTGCAGGTCGCGCGCGCCCCCCACGCCGAGGCAGGTGTCCAGCGCCAGGCCGCAGGCCTGGTTGCGCTCGAGGCCCAGCAGCGCGGCGGCGGCGCGATTCAACTCGCGGATTACCAGATGCCGGTCGACGGTGAAGCACGCCACCGGCTGGGCGTCGTAGAGCTCGATCTGGCGGCGCAGTGCCGTCTCGAGCTCGACGCGGGATTCGCGCAGCTCTTGAGCCTGCAGGTCGAGCTCGACCTGGTGCACCTGCAGCTCGTGCAGCAGGGCCAGCGCGTCGTCGGCGGTGGCCGGTGACGTGGCCAGCGCGTGCAGCACGGCCAACGCATCGGTGGCGCGGGCGCCAGCGCGCTCAGCCCCGCCGGGACCCGTCACGCGCAGGGCGGCGCGCCGGCGCAGATCGACCTCGCGTGCGGTGGTCAGGTCTTGTTGCGGCATGGCGCCCCCGAAGTCGGCGCAACCGCGCGCCCGCGCCGACTCTACGCCTTGCGCAGGCGGGCCTCGAGGGCCTTTGCCGTGGTGATGTCCACGAAGGTGATCACCGCGCCCTGGATCACGTTGGCCAGGGTGCGGTACGGCATGATGCGCACGCTGAACCAGTGGCCGTCGGTGGTGGCGATCTGCTTCTCGCTGAAGGCCAGCGTGCGCAGCGTCTCCTTGAGGTCGGCATCCAGCTGCGGGTAGATCAGCGTGCTGGCAAGCTCGCTCAGCGGCCGGCCGATGTCGCCCTCGCGCAGGTGCACCACGCGCGCGATCTGCTCGGTGTAGCGCCGCACGTTGAGGTCGTTGTCCAGGAACAGGGTGGCGATGTCGGTGCTGTTGAGCAGGTTCTGCATGTCGCTTTGCGCCAGAGCCAGATCGTCGAGCTTGGACTGCAGCTCGCCGTTGATGGTCTGCAACTCTTCGTTCATCGACTGCGCCTCTTCCTTCGAGGTCGTCAGCTCCTCGTTGGCTGACTGCAGCTCTTCGTTGGTGGACTGGAGCTCCTCGTTGGCGGCCTGCAGTGCCTCCTGAGAAGCGTGCATCTCCAGTCGCAGCGTGCGGATCTCCTCGCGCGTGCGGAGCAGCTCGTCGCTCGCGGCGGCATCGCCCGCCGCGGCGGCGCGGCCGCGCCGCGCGTGCGACGCCTGCGGCGACCGGGGCGCGGGCGGCGCCTCGCGAAAGACGATCAACACCATGCCCTCGAGCGCCCGGGGCTGCGCGATGGCCTGCACCGTGATGTCGACGACGGCCTGCGCGTCATCCTCGAGCCGCAGCCCGCGCAGCTCGACCGCAGTCTTGTCGTGCACTGCCGAGCGCAGGGCCAGCGCCAGCTGCGCGCGCAGGGCAGGGCGCGCCATCGCGTGGATGTTCCCGTTCGCCTTGCCGGCCGAGGGCTCGAGAAATCGTCCGGTGCGGCCGCTGACGTGGACGATGTCGCCGGCCTCGTTGACCAGCACGGCCGGCGGCGCGTAGGACTCCAGCAGCAGATGATCGACCAGCGACTGCAGGTTGGCCGGGGGCGGGTTCAGCGGGGGCAAGGTCGTCTCCGGAAGGGCGGACCGGGAGGCCGGGCGCCGGTGGGTGGGGAAATGAACGCTGCCGACGCCGTCGCCATGGTCGCTGCGCCAGTACAGCCGGGACTTCGGGTGCAGTGGCGTGAACAGCGCCTGCGCCCGGCCGACGGTCTCCGAGCCGCCCAGCAGCAGTGCGCCGCCGGGGCGCAGGCTGTAGTGGAACAGCGGCACCAGGCGCCTTTGCAGCGCGGCGTCGAAGTAGATGAGCAGGTTGCGGCAGCACAGGATGTCCAGCCGCGTGAAGGGCGGGTCGAGGATCACGTCGTGCTGGGCGAACAGCACCATCTCGCGGATGCGCTTGTCGATCAGGTAGCCGCCCGGCTGCTCGGTGAAGTAGCGCGCCAGGCGCTGCGGCGTCAGGTCGCGCGCGATCGACGCCGCGAAGCGGCCGCTGCGCGCCAGCGCGATGGCGTCAGGGTTCAGGTCGGACGCGAAGATCTGCACCGCAGTCCCCGGCAGCGCCTGCGCCTCCAGGGCCTCGGCCAGCAGGATGGCCAGCGAATAGGCCTCCTCCCCGGTCGAGCAACCGATGACCCAGGCGCGCAGCGGTCCCTGCCGCGCGGCATGCCGGGCCAGCAGCGGCGGCAGCACCGAGGCCTGGAGCTCCTGCCACACCGGGGCATCGCGGAAGAACGACGTCACGCCGATCAGCACCTCCTTGAACAGCAGGTCCAGTTCCTGCGCGTTGTGGCGCAGGTGCTCGGCGTAGGCGTCCATCGTGTCCAGGCCGTGCACCGCCATGCGGCGCGCGATGCGGCGCACCAGGGTGTTGGACTTGTAGGACGACAGGTCGTGGCGCGCATGGGCCTGCAGCAGCCCGAGTATGGCCGCCAGGACCGCCGGCGCGTGCCCGGCCGCCGCGTCGCCGTCGAGCTGCGTCGAGCGCTGCTGACCCAGCGCCTGCAGGATGCGCCGCGGCAGCTCGGCGGCCGGGGCCACGATGTCGACACCGCCCGCGGCGATGGCGCTGGCGGGCATCGAGTCGAACTGCGCGGTGTCGGGCTGTTGCGCCAGCGTCAGCCCGCCCTGCACCTTGATGCTCTGCAGGCCCCGGGAGCCGTCGGACCCCATGCCCGACAGCACCACGCCGATCGCACGGTCGCCGAACTCGCGCGCCAGCGAGCTGAACAGCAGGTCGATCGGCAGCCGCTGCCCCCGCGGCTGCGCGGGGGCCAACAGGCGCAGCCGGCCGCGCAGGACGGTGAGCTCGGCATTCGGCGGAATCACGTACACCGCGTCGGGTTCGACCGGCTGTCCGTCGGTGGCCTCGCACACGGGCAGGGCGGTGGCGCGCTGCAGCAAGGTTCCCAGCAGGGCCGCGTGCGTCGGGTCCATGTGCTGCACCACGACGTAGGCCAGGCCGCTGGCCGCCGGCACGGCCGCGAGAAACTGCACCAGGGGCTCGAGCCCGCCGGCCGATGCCCCCAAGCCGACGATGCGGGTGCCGCCGGTGGCACCCGCGGGCGGCGCCGCTGTCGAACGGGTGGCCATGTCCGAGTATGCGTGCAGGCCGGCTGCGCGCCGGGCCCGCGGGTCAGACCAGGGCGCGCAAGGCCGCGATGAAGCGCTGCGGATTCAGCGGCTTGCCGAACAGCAGCACGCCCTCGGGCAAGGTGCCCAGCGCGGCGAGGTCGTCGGGCGCGTAGGCCGACACGGCGATCAGCCTGCGCGGGCGCAGCCCGGGGCCCTCGAGCAGGCTGCGCAGCATCTCGAAGCCGTCGATATGCGGCATGTGGATGTCGGTGATCACAATGGCGGGCGCCAGCTGCCCGATGACCACGAGGCCCTGGAAGCCATCGGACGCGGCTTCCACGCGAGCGTTCGGCAGGGCTTCCTGCACCAGGTCCACCATCAGCGCGCGGTCCAGCGGTTCATCGTCGACCACCACCACGACCAGCGGCGCGGCGACGGTTCCGGCACCGGCGCCCCGGGCGGGCTCGGTGGCGGCCAGGGCACCGAGCCGTTCGTCCTGCTGCCTGAAAAGCCGCTCGGCGCTGGCGGCGTCGATGCGGCGATGGCCCCCCGGGGTCTTCCAGGCTTTCAGGTGGCCGGCATCGACCCAGCGCTGCACCGTCTGCAGCGACACGCCCAGTCGCCTGGCGACGTCGATGGTGGTGTAGACGCGGGGCGCGGAGCCCTGGTGCGGGCCGACGGGCGTTTCATCGGAGGTGTTCAATGAATGACTGGGTCGAATTGAGGTCCCGCAGCCGGGGCTTCCATAACCAAAGAGATTCTCCGTCAACCCAGCCGGTATCCATCGACCGCCTTGTGCCCTCGACCCAGCTCGGCGAGTCTCGCGGGCCGAGGTTACGACCGCGCGCCGGCACTGATCTGCTAGATTGCTATCGGTTTGCGGCCGGGCTTCACAACCTCAAGCCTCAGGCGCCCCGAGGCTGCGGACCCAGGCTTCCGTTGTAACGAGCCCGGCACTGCGCCGGGCGCAAAGAGGTGGAAGATGGTCAGTACCCTGTTGTCGATGCTGGGGCGCAACGGCTTGCTGCCGCATGGCTACTGCTTTGCGTGGTCCCCCGGCCTGCTGTGGCCGATGGTGGGCTCGGATGCGGTGATTGCGGCGGCCTATTTCTCGATCCCGCTGGCCATCGTCAGCTACGTGCGCAGGCGCCCTGATCAAGTGCTGCATTGGGTGGCGTGGCTGTTCAGTGCATTCATCTTTGCGTGCGGGCTCACCCACGTGATGGACATCTGGACCGTGTGGCACCCGGCCTACGGCCTGCAGGCGCTGACCAAGGTGCTGACGGCGGGTGTCTCGCTGGCCACGGCGGTGGCGCTGTGGCCGCTGATCCCGCGGGCGCTCAAGATCCCGTCGGTGCGCCAGCTGCAGTCGGCGATCGAGCGGCTGGAGGCCGAGGCCGGCCGGCGCCGCGGCGCCGAGGAGCAGCTGGCCCAGATCCAGCAGAGCCTGGCCGTCACGCTGGCCAGCATCGATGCGGGCTTCATCGCCACCGACCGCAGCGGTCGCGTGACGCGCCTGAACAGCGTGGCCGAGCGCATCACCGGCTGGTCCGAGGCCGAGGCCCGCGGCCGCCCGCTGTGGGAGGTGTACACGCGCGAGGATCGCCCGGCGGACCACGGGTCGCAGAATCCGGTGGACCTGCTGTTCGAGCAGGGCATCTCGGTGGACACCGCCCAGCACGTGGTGGTCGTGGCACGCGACGGCACGCGCACCCCGATCGAGGTGAAGGCCGCCCCGATGCACGACGACGACGGCGTACCCTCCGGCCTGGCCATGGTGCTTCGCGACTTGACGCAGCAGGCGCGGGCCGAGGCCGAAGCCAGCCGCCTGGCGGCGATCGTCGAGTCCTCCAGCGACGCCATCATCAGCAAGACGCTGGAAGGCACCATCACCAGCTGGAACCGGGCTGCCGAGCGCATGTTCGGCTACCGCGCCGACGAGGCCGTCGGCCAGCCGATCCAGATGCTGATCCCGCCCGAGTACCAGGCCGAGGAAATCGAGATCCTGGCCCGGCTGGCGCGCGGCCAAGCGGTGCCTGCCTTCGACGCGGTGCGCCGCCGCCGCAACGGCGAGCTGATCGACGTCTCGATCGCGATCTCGCCCATCCGCGACGCGCAGGGGCGCATCGTGGGCGCTTCCAAGAGCGCGCGCGACGTGACGCAGCAGCGGCGGGCCGAGGCCGCGCTGCGCGAGAGCGAGGCGCGCTTGCGCTTCGCGCTGGAGTCGGCGCAGATCGGGGACTGGGAGCTGGACCTCCAGACGCTGCGCGCGCAGACTTCGCTGCGACATAACCGCTGCTTCGGCCACACCGAGCCGCAGAGCGCATGGGGCGTCGATCGCTTCCTGGCCCAGGTGCACCCCGAAGACCGGCCGCAGGTGGCGCAGGGGCTGCAGGCCGCCATCGCCGAGCGGCGTGGCTGGGCCGTGGAATGCCGCGTGGTCTGGCCCGACGACAGCGTGCACTGGATCAGCGCCCACGCCAGCGTGCAGCAGCAGCCGGGACGCCCCGACCGCATGTTCGGCATCGTGCGCGACATCACCCAGCACAAGCAGGCCGAGCAGGCGCGGCTGCTGGCCCTGCGGCTGGAGGCCGAGAACCGGCAGGTCCAGGAATCGAGTCGGCTGAAGAGCCAGTTCCTGGCCAACATGTCGCACGAGCTGCGCACGCCGTTGAACGCCATCATCGGCTTCGCCGACCTGCTGCACGCCGGCACGGTGGCGCCGGATTCGCCCAAGCACCGCCTCTTCCTGGGCCACATCGGAACCAGCGGCCGCCACCTGCTGCAGCTCATCAACGACGTGCTCGACCTGTCGAAGGTGGAATCCGGCAAGTTCGATTTCCGCCCCGAGCCGGTGGCCCTGCCCCGGCTGGTGAGCGAGGTGCTCGATATCCTGCACACGACGCTACAGGCCAAGCGCATCGACGTGGCGGTGAGCATCGGGCCCGGTCTGGACGACCTCGATCTCGACCCGGCGCGCCTGAAGCAGGCGCTCTACAACTACCTGTCCAACGCCATCAAGTTCAGCGCAGCGGACGGCCGGGTGGCGGTGCGTGCCTCGGCCGAGGGGTCGCAGCACTTCCGCCTTGAGGTGGAGGACAGCGGCATCGGCATTTCCGCGGCCGACCTCGGGCGCCTCTTCACCGAGTTCCAGCAGCTCGATGCGGGCTACAGCAAGCAGCAGCCGGGCACGGGGCTGGGCCTGGCGCTCACACGCCGCCTGGTTCAGGCGCAGGGCGGCCGCGTGGGCGTGCGCAGCACGCTGGGTGTGGGCAGCGTGTTCTGGCTCGTGCTGCCGCGTCAGCCTGGCCGCGGCGTGTCACCCAGCAGCGGTCTGCAGGGCGAGGGCGATCCGCCTCGGGTGCTGGTGGTGGAGCACGATCTGCGCACCCGCCAGCGCCTGGTCGATGCATTCGCCACGGCCGGCTTCGCGGCCGACGCAGCCAGCAGCGGCGAGCAGGCACTGTCTCAGGCGCGCCAGACGCCCTACGCCGCGCTGACGCTTGACCTGCGTCTGACCGATCGCCCTGGGCTGGCGCTCTTGGAGGGCGTCCGCGACCATGGCGCCAGCCAGGCTGCGCCCGTCATCGGCCTGACGCTGTCCGCCACCGATGAGGCCGTGGCGGCCTTCGGCGTCAGCAACCTGCTGTGCAAGCCCATCCGCAGCGACGAGATCCTGGCTGAGATGAGCCGATTCAAGCGCGGCCGCACCGCACCACCCCGGGTGCTGGTGATCGACGACGACGAGACGGCGCGCGACCTGATGTGCGCCACGCTCAAGAGCATCGGCATCGAGGGCCTGAGTTTTGCCGATGGCCGGCTGGCGCTGGATCAGCTCGACCGGCTCCAACCCGACGCGATCATCCTGGACCTGCTGATGCCCGGCTTCGATGGCTTCGAGGTGCTGGCCGCGCTCCAGGCGCTGCCGGCCTGGCGCGGGTTGCCGGTGTTCGTCTGGACCGGCATGGCACTCAGCCCGGGCGAGTACGCGCAGCTGGCGCGATCGGCGAGGGCGGTCGTGGGCAAGCAGGGCGTGGCGCTGGACGACTTGCTGGAACGCGTGCGGCGCTGGCGTCCGCTGCTGCCCGCCTCCGATTCGACGTTCGGGCGGCTATGAGTGCGCCCCCCCGCGTCATGGTCGTCGACGACAACGCGATGAACGTGGTGCTGGCCCAGACGGTGCTGGAAGCTGACGGCCTGAGCGTGGCTGCAGCGGCGAACGCCGCCGAGGCGCTGGCGCTGCTGGGGCGATTTGCGCCCGATCTCCTCCTGATGGACATCCAGTTGCCGGGCATGGACGGTCTGGCGCTGGCCCGGCAGCTCAAGGCCGATCCCGCCACGCGCCACATCGTGATCGTGGCCTTCACGGCCTTTGCGATGCGGGGCGACGAAGAGCGCATGCGCAGCGCAGGCTGCGATGGCTACATCTCCAAGCCGATCAATGTGCACCTGTTCGCCGCGCAGGTGCGCGCCTGCCTGGAGGCGGCGCGGCAGGCTGGCGGCTGAAGCGCTGAATCACGGGGCTGTCGGGTGTCTATTGCTAATGAGAACGGTTCGCATTAGCATTGCTTCCATCGACGCCCTGCGTCTTCATCGGTTCAGACTCACATGCTCATCAAGCGCATCGCCTGCTGCCTGGGGCTTGCCGCCGCTGCTGCGCTCACGCCGGCGCATGCCACGCCGCCGGAGCGGCTGCTGGTCATCAAGAACCACCGCTTCGAGCCGGCCGAGCTCAAGGTGCCCGCGGGACAGCGCGTCATGCTCGTGGTGCACAACCAGGACGCCACCCCCGAAGAGTTCGAGAGCCACGCGCTGGACCGGGAGAAGATCGTCCCCGGCGGGGCCAAGGTGGTCATCTACATCGGCCCGCTGCGCGCCGGCCGGTATGGCTTCTACGGCGAATACAACCCAAAGACGGCCCAGGGCTCGGTGGTGGCGGAATGAGTGGCGCAGCCCTGTTCACGACCACGCTGATCGTCTTTCGGGAATCGCTGGAGGCCGCGCTGTTCATCGGCATCGTGGCGGCTGCCACGCGCGGCGTGGCGGGTCGCGCGCGTTGGCTCGGCGCGGGTGCGGGCGCCGGCGCCGTCGGCGCCGTGATCCTGGCGCTGCTGGCCGAGCGGCTGAGCGGCTGGCTCGGCGGTCTGGGGCAGGACGCCGTCAACATCGGCGTGCTCTCGCTGGCCCTGGCGATGCTGATCTGGCACTGCGTCTGGGTCAGCACGCACACCCAGGCGATGGTGGGCGAGGCGAGAAGCCTGGGCCGGTCGGTGCAGGAAGGGCGGCGGACCCCGTGGACGCTCCTGGTGGTGGTGGCGCTGGCCGTGCTGCGCGAGGGCGCCGAGACGGTGCTGTTCGTGGGTGGCGCGATGACCGGCAACGGCGTGGCGCAGTCGTCGGCGGTCTTGCTCTACGGTGCGGCCGGTCTGGGGCTGGGGGCATTGCTGGGCATGGCCATCTATGCCGGCCTGGCCCGCATCCCCACGCGCCATGTGTTCTCGGTGACCAACGGGCTCATCGCGCTGCTGGCCGCATCGCTGGCCAGCCAACTGGTCAGGGCCCTGGCGCAGGCCGGCTTGATCGAGGCGTGGACCAGCCCCGTCTGGGACACGAGCCGCTGGCTGGCACCCGACTCGGCGCCGGGCACCTTCCTCCACGCGCTGGTGGGCTACGACGCGCAGCCCTCGGGCGCGCAACTGGCGGCCTACCTGGCGGTACTGGTCGCCATCGCGGCTGGGACGCGCCTGCTCAAGCCCAAGGCCGCAAGCCCCCAGCGCGCCGGTCGCATCCTGCCGGCCTGACCACAACCCCACTGCACCCGGACACCTCATGATGCGAACCGCAATTCGAGCGGGGGCGCTGGCCGCCCTGGCCTGGGCCTCGCCGATGGCCATGACTGCCGCGGCCGCCGGCCCTGCCGACTACGTCGTCACACCCAGGGTGGAGGAGGGCGAGCGGGAAATCGACTTCAAGGCCGGCAATTCGCAGGCGCGAGACGGTACGCACGAAGGTGCGCAATCGCTCGGACTGGGCTGGGGTGCGACACGCTGGTGGTTCACCGAGCTCTACGCCAAGTGGCACCAACTGCCGGGCCCGACCAACCGCTTCGACGCCTGGGAGTGGGAGAACCGATTCCAGCTGACCGAAACAGGCCGGTATCCGGTCGACGTGGGCGTGTTGCTCGAGATCGAGCGTCCCCAGCTTCGCACGGAGGGCTACGAGTACCGGTGGGGTCCGCTCATCCAGGGTGATATCGCCCCTGACGTCCAGGCCAACCTCAACCTGTTGTTCCAGCGACGGGTGCGTAGCAGCGAGCCCAGCCCGACGGTGTTCGGGTACCAGTGGCAGCTGAAGTACCGCTGGCGCACTGCTTTCGAGTACGGGCTGCAGGGATTCGGTGATCTGGGGCCTTGGCGCCAGTGGGATCCGGTGCCAACGCAATCACACGTGGCGGGGCCGGCCTTCTTCGGCCGCATCCGTGCGGGCGACCACCGAGCCTTGAGGTACAACGCGGCGCTGCTGTTTGGCAGCAACGCCAGCGCACCCCGCCGGACATTGCGCCTGCAGGCCGAGTACGAGTTCTAGCTCGTAGGGTGAGGAAGTCGTTTGATTCAACATAATATACATCGTGCACAATTAGGACGTTGTCGGACATCGTTACAGGCAGCTGACCGTCCGGTGGCGCCGCCACGGCTAAGGCATTGACTCGCCGCGACGCGGCCTGACCGGGCGCGCCGTTTGCATCGGTCGGCGCGCGGCCAAGACAGGCCGAAGTCCTGCTAGCCAGTCCGATGAATCGCAAGCAAGTTATTGCAGCGCTGCTGCTGAGCGCTTCACTCACCACCCGGTCGGCGTGGGCTAGCCCCGTGGACCCTGGCGACACCACCCGCTCGGCGCCGCTGGTCGAGATGACCGGTGCGCCGGACGCGCCGGCTGCGCTGCCCCT
>JAGWLO010000068.1 GCA_028872015.1 Burkholderiales bacterium
GACTGCGGGTTCTTCTGCAGCGCCGACTTCAGGTCGATCGTCGCCGCCTTCACGTCGTTCTTGGCCAGGTAGGCCTTGGCCGATGCGATCAGCTCGGCGTCGGACTTGCCGCCGCAGGCCGACAGCGTCAGCAGCAGGGCAGCGGCCAGGGCCAGGGTGCGGGGGGTGCGATGGTTGCGGGGGGCAGGCAGGGCCAAGGGGCGTCTCCGTCGGTGCTTCGGTGCGCGGGCCGGCGGCCGGCGCATCGTGCGGGGTAGGGGTGGGTGTTGCTTTGGGGCGGCCGGGGCCGTTTGGTTTCTACAAGGTGCCTTGCGCCGCGCCTTCGGCCCGCAGGTCCGAGCCGGTGCGCTTGTCGAACAGCGGCATGGCCAGCGTCACCTCGGTGCCTACGCCCACGGCGCTGCTCACGTCGATGCTGCCCCCCAGCTCGCGCAGGTACTGGAAGCTCTCGTACGAGCCGATGCCCATGCCGTTGGCCTTGGTGGAAGCGAAGGGCCGGAAGAGCTGGTTGCGCACGAACTCGGGGCTCATGCCGACGCCGGTGTCGCGCACCACGACCACGGCGCGGCCGGCCTGCTGCTGCAGCGTGACCCGCACCGCGCCGGATGCGGCGGTGGCGTCGAGGGCGTTCTGCACGACGTGCCCCAGCACGCGTTCCAGGCGCTGCTCGTGGCCGCGCGTGGCCACGCGGTCGTGGATGGTCAGCGCCAGCTCGCGCCCGCGCTGCTGCGCGGCCGCACCGATGCGCTGCAGGATGGGCGCCAGCTCCACCCCCGAGGCCACGCCCGGCGGGCGCTCGCCCTCGCGCAGCTGCAGCATCAGCTGCCGCATCTTGTCCAGCGAGCTCTCCACCGTGCTCAGCATGTCCTGCTGGAACTCGGGGTTGTCGCCGTGTCGCTGCGCGTTCTTCAGCATCAGCGACAGCTGGGTGACGATGTTCTTGAGGTCGTGCACGACGAAGGCCGACATGCGGTTGAAGGCGTCGAACTTGCGCGCCTCCAGCAGCGCCTCGGTGGCATGCATCTGAGCCATGAAGCCGGCGGCCTGGCGGGCCGCGGTCTTGAGCAGGTCGCGCACTTCCCAGTCGAGCTCGATGGGCGTGCGCGGCTTGGCCAGCACCACGAAGCCCAGCATCTCGTCGGCGGCCAGCAGCGGCACCACCGACCAGGCGCCGGGCAGCTGCAGCAGCCAGGCCGGTGCCGCGGCCGTCTCTTCAGGCGCGCCCCGCCCGCGGCGCACGGCGCCGAGGTCGACGATCCACTCGCGCTGGTGCATCAGCAGGGCCAGCGGCGAGCCCAGCGGCTCGGCCTGCGTCTGCGGCGGCAGGTTCCAGGCCGCTGCGGGCACGAAGGCATCGTCGCCCAGCGAGCGGAACCACAGCAGCCCGGCCGTGCACTCGACCATGTTGGCCAGGCCGCGCACCACCAGCTCGCCCACCTCTTGCGGCGCGGCGCGCGTGGACAGCATGGCCGTGAAGCGCAGCCACTCGATGCGGTAGTCGTAGCGGTAGCTGAAGAAGTGCTTGTTCAGCAGCACGCGCAGCCGCGCCCGCAGCGTGCCCGACGCCAGCAGTGCCGCCAGCATGGCCATCGCGATGGCCAGCAGCGCCACCTGCAGCGCGCCGCCCCAGCTGCCGCCGAAGAAGCGCACGTAGTAGCCGGCCCCGGCCATGAACAGCAGGTACATGCCCACCAGCATCAGCGAAGCCGAATAGAACGCCGCCGCCTGCGACACCTGCAACCGGGCCGGCACATGGGCGCGGCGGCGCGCAGCCAGCCACAGCAGGGGCAGCGCCAGCGCGTGCACCAGGCCGCGCGCGCCCAGCGCATCGCCGTCGAAGCCGTTGAACATGAGCGCCTGGGCAAACAGGTACACGTCGTAGGCGAACACCAGCCCCAGGCCCAGGCACAGCGGCTTGACCGACCAGCGCGAGGCCTCGGCCTGGTTGCGGAACAGCTGCTCCACCAGCACCAGGCCCAGCACGGCCCAGGCCAGCTGCGTCGCCACCAGGGCGCGCAGCGCCAGCGCCGAGGCCTCGCTGACGAAGCCCAGGTAGAGGTTCGCCCCCAGGCCGGCGGCCGCCAGCAGCAGCACCAGCCCCAGGGGCCCGCGGAGCTGCAGGCCGGGCGCGAGACCGGTGCGGCCGCCCGCCGCCGGCGGCAGCAGCGCCAGGATGAAGCAGGCCCAGGCCGCGTAGCGCCACTGGTCGAAGCACCAGGCCAGGTGCCAGCCCAGCATCTTGGTCGACGCCATGTCGACCAGCGACGCCAGGCTCCAGGCCACGGTGCCCAGCACGGCGGCCAGCAGTGCGTGGGCCGGCGCGCGCGCCGCCGCCTCGTCCCGGCGCCCCCGCAGCAGCCAGGCCCCGTACAGGGCGTACGTGGCGGCCACCAGCGCGAACGAGACCTGCGCCAGACCGACTGTCAGACCCCCCGTATCACCCGTCATTGCCCGCTTCAGACCTGGGTTGCGCCCGGCGCGTGGTGCCCACGCGAAGGCGGCCGATGGTAGCGCCGGCGCCCCGACGCGCCACCTGCCGCGTCCCCCTGCAAACAGGGCCTGCGGCTCTATGGCGGTGCTATGTCACACCGCCCCCCCGAGCCGGGGGTTGCGAGGGTTTGCACGGCCTCCGTACATTCGTTGCCAGAGGGACGGGCGTCGATTTACTTGACATTCGCCTCGCCATCCGGCGCGGGGCGAGGGGCTCCGTCCGCACCGCGGCGCAGGCCGACGAGCGAAATCAAGCGGTCAGGACGAGCGAATGATCCGGATTTTCAACCACTACCTTCACCGGGCCAGCCTGTTCGGCGCGCTGGCCGATGCGCTGGTGGTCATGGCTGCCGTGGTGGCCGCGGTGCTGCTGCAGACCACGGGCAGCGGCCACGACCTGTTCTCGGTGGCCGGTGCGCGCGGCGGCTCGCTGGCCGCCGGCATCTTCGTCATCAACTCGCTCACCGGCTTCTACGAGGCACGTCCCCTGCGTTCATCCACCGAATCCCTGATCCGCGCAGCCGTGGCGCTGGCGCTGGCGCTGCCGCTCACCTACGCCGTGGCTTCGCTGTTCCCGCAAAGCCTGGCCGACCCGCACACGGTGCAGATCGCGGCCATGGCCAGCGTGGCCGCGGTGATCCTGCACCGCAGCTACTCGGCGGCCCGAACCGCGTCGGGCTCGCGCTCGCGCTCTCGCGTGCTCATCTTCGGCAGCGGCGAGGCCGCCCGCGTGGTGGGGCAGACGCTGCGCCACTCCGACCCCGACGCCGACATCGTGGGCTACTACCCGGGCCCGAACGAAGCGGCCCCGGCCGTGCCGGCCGCCGAGTTGCTGCCCCCCGGCCGCTCGCTCACGCAGACGGCACGCGAGCGCCGGGTCGACGAGATCATCGTCGCCCTCACCGAGCGCCGCGCGGGCAGCATGCCGCTGCGCGACCTGCTCGACTGCAAGCTGCTGGGCGTGCGCGTCAACGACATCAACGCCCACTTCGAGAAGCGGCTGGGCCAGATCCGCATCGACTACCTCTACGCCGGCTGGCTGATCTTCGGCGACGGCTTCAACCAGGGCCTGGCGCGCACCGTGGTCAAGCGCATCTTCGACATCGTGTGCGCGTCGGTGCTCATCCTGCTGGCGCTGCCCTTGATGCTGCTCACGGCGCTGGCGATCCGGCTCGAGAGCCCGGGCAACGTGCTCTACCGCCAGCAGCGCGTGGGCCGCAACGGCCGCGGCTTCGAGGTCGTCAAGTTCCGCAGCATGCGTGTCGACGCCGAGCGCGACGGCACGCCGCGCTGGGCCACCGCCGGCGACGCCCGCATCACGCGTGTGGGGCACATCATCCGCCGCACCCGCATCGACGAGCTGCCGCAGCTGTTCGGCGTGCTGGCCGGCCACATGAGCCTGGTGGGCCCGCGGCCCGAGCGCCAGTACTTCGTCGACCAGCTCACGCAGGAGATCCCCTTCTACGCCGTGCGCCACAGCGTCAAGCCCGGCGTCACCGGCTGGGCCCAGGTGCGCTACCAGTACGGCTCCACGGTCGAGGACTCGCAGGAAAAGCTGCAGTACGACCTGTACTACGTCAAGAACCACACGCTGTTCCTCGACCTGCTGATCCTGCTGGAGACCGTGCGCGTGGTGCTCACGGGCAAGGGCGCGCGCTGAGGCGGGCTGCGAAAGCGGCAGGTCTGCACGCGCCGCGTGCGCCGGCCGAAGCCCTTGCGTTGACGGCCGTGCCGCGGCTGCGCAACATCCGGTCCATGACCCACCCCCGTTGCGCCGTCCGCCGCGCAGAGCCTCCCCATGGCCACCGATAGCGCGCCGCCGCTGCTGATCGTCGAGGACGACCTCGCGCTGCAAAAGCAGATCAAGTGGTCGCTCGACCGCTTCGAGTCGGTGACCGCGAGCGACCGCGAGAGCGCACTGGTGCAACTGCGCCGCCACCGACCGAGCGTCGTCACCATGGATCTCGGGCTGCCACCCGACCCGGATTCGGTGACCGAGGGCTTCAAGCTGCTCGGGCAGCTGCTCGAGGCCGACGCCAACCTCAAGGTCATCGTGCTCACCGGCCAGAACGACCAGCAGCATGCGCTGCGCGCGGTGGCGCTGGGCGCCTACGATTTCCTGGCCAAGCCCTTCGAGCCCGAGCTGCTGGCGCTGACGATCGACCGCGCCTACCGCCTGGCCGACCTGCAGGCCGAGAACCGCCGCCTGCAGGCGGTGCAGCACCCCGATGCGCTGGCCGGCCTGATCACGCGCGATCCCGAGATGCTGCGCATCGGCCGCACGATCGAGCGCGTGGCCGCCAGCAACGCCTCGGTGCTGCTGCTGGGCGAAAGCGGCACCGGCAAGGAGGTGCTGGCCCAGGGCCTGCACCAGGCCTCCAAGCGCAGCGGCCGCTTCGTGGCCATCAACTGCGCGGCGATCCCCGAGGCGCTGCTGGAAAGCGAGCTCTTCGGCTACGAAAAAGGCGCCTTCACCGGCGCGACCAAGACCACCGTCGGCAAGATCGAGACCGCCCACGGCGGCACCCTGATGCTGGACGAGATCGGCGACCTGCCGCACTCGCTGCAGGCCAAGCTGCTGCGCTTTCTGCAGGAGCGCACGATCGAGCGCGTGGGCGGCCGCCACGAGCTGCCGGTGGACGTGCGGGTGGTGGGCGCCACGCACCAGGACCTGCGCGCGCTGATCAAGGAGGGCCGCTTCCGCGAGGACCTGTACTACCGTCTGGCCGAGATCGTGGTGTCGATCCCGCCGCTGCGCGAGCGCCGGGGCGACGCCGTGCTGATGGCCCACGCCTTCCTGCGCCGCTTCGCGCAGGAGCAGCGGCGCGGCAACCTCACGCTGGCCGAGGACGCGATCCAGGCGATCGAGGCCCATGACTGGCCCGGCAACGTGCGCGAGTTGCAGAATGCGATCCGGCGCGCCGCCATCATGGCCGACGGGGCCCGCGTGAGCGCGCCCGACATCGGCCTGCCGGCCCCCAGCCCGGCCGCCGAGGGCGTAGCCCCCGTGCGCAGCGACATCGACCTGCGCGCCGTGCGCGAGCTGGCCGAGCGCCAGGCCATCATCACCGCGCTGGCGCGCACCAGCGGCAACATCGTGCGCGCGTCCGAGCTGCTGGGCGTGAGCCGCCCCACGCTGTACGACCTGATGCACCGGCTGGCGATCAAGTAGACCGCGCCCCGGGCGCCGACCGCATGAACGACCGATCCCATCCGACGCGGCCGCTGCCGCGGAAAGCACCGGCCGCGCTGAAAGCGCTGACCGCGGCGACGGCGCTGGCCGCACTCGGCGTGCTGCTCGGCGCCTGCAGCCGCCCCAGTCCGCAGGCCGACGTAGCCGCCGCGCGCACGCTGTTCGAGCGCCACGACTACCCCGCGGCGATGATCCAGGCCAAGAACGCGCTGCAGCAGCAGCCGCGCAATGCCGATGCGCGGCTGCTGCTGGGCCGCGCGCTGCTGGAGACCGGCGACCCGGCGGCGGCCGAGGTCGAGCTGCGCAAGGCGCTCGAAGCCGGCGCCAGCGAGTCCACGGCCACGCCCTGGCTGGCCAAGGCGCTGCTGGCGCAAGGTCAGGCGCGGCGCCTGATCCTGGAGTTCGCCGCCACCACGCTGCCCGAGGCCCAGGCCTCGGCCGATCTCAAGACCACGCTGTCCGCCGCGTACGCGCGCGTGGGCGAGCGCAGCAATGCGCTGGACACGGTGCAGTCCGCGCTCAAGGAATGGCCCGCCTACGTGCCGGCCGCCCTGCTGCAGGCGCGGCTGCTGGCCGGCGGCGGCGACATGGCCGGCGCCACCGCCGCGGTCGACGCCGTGCTGGCGCGCGAGCCCCGAAGCGTGCCGGCCCTGATGCTGAAGGCCGAGCTGCAGCGCTACGCCGGCCAGGCCGACGCGGCACTGGCCAGCTACCGCCAGGCGGCCAGCGCCGACCCGCAGGCCGTGGCGCCGCAGGCTGCCGTCACCTCGATGCTGCTCGAGCGGCACGACGTGACCGGCGCCCGGGCCGCGCTGGCCCCGCTGGAGAAGGCACACCCCCAGCAGCCCGACGTGCAATTGCTGCAGGCCCGGCTGGCCTACCTGGACGGCCAGCTCGACCGCGCGCGCACGATCACCGAGCAACTGCTCAAGCGCGCCCCGAACGACCCGCGCCTGCTGCAGCTGGCCGGCGCCACCGCGTTGCGCCAGAACGCGCTGGCGCAGGCCCGCAGCTGGCTCGAGCAGGCCCTGAAGGCGGCGCCGGCGGCGCAGCAGCCGCGCCAGCTGCTCGCCCAGATCGCGCTGCACGACGGCCAGCCGCAGCGCGCGCTCGAACTGCTGAAGCCGCTGCTGGCCAGCCCCGCGCCCGACGCCGCCAGCCTCACCCTGGCCGGCCAGGCCTACCTGCAGAGCGGCGACCTGGCGCAATCGCAACAGGCCTTCACGCGCGCCACCCAGGCCGACCCGAAGCTGGCCGCCGCGCGCACCGGACTGGCCTTGAACCAGCTGGCGCAAGGGCACACCAGCGAGGGCTTCGCCGAGCTGCAGTCGGCTGCCGACGAGGACAGCGGCACCCGCGCCGACCTGGCCTTGATCGCGGCCCGGCTGCAGACGGGCGATCTCGACGGCGCGCTGGCCGCCGTGGCCGCGCTGGACAAGAAGCAGCCCGGCACCGCCATGGCGGCCGCGCTGCGCGGCGACATCCAGGCCCGGCGCAAGGACAGCGCGGACGCCGCGGCCAGCTACGCGCAGGCGCTGAAGATCGACCCGCGCTACTACCCGGCCGTGGCCGGGCTGGCGTCGCTCGATCTGGCCGCCGGCCACGCCGACGCGGCCCGGCAACGCTTCGAGACCCTGCTGCGCGCCGACCCCCAGAACTACCGCGCGCTGCTGGCGCTGGCCGAGCTGAAGGCCCAGGGGGGCGCCCCCCGCGCCGAGGTCACGCAGGCCCTCGCGGCGGCCGTCCGGGCCAGCCCGACCGCGCTGCCGCCGCGGCTGACGCTCATCGACTACCTGCTCGGCCAGCGCGATGCCGCCGCCGCCTTGGCCGCGGCCCAGGACGCCCATGCCGCCCTGCCCGACCGCCCCGAGCTGCTCGACCGCCTGGGCCTGGCGCAGCAGGCTGCGGGCGACACTCAGCAGGCGCTGGCCTCGTTCGGCAAGCTGGTGCAGCAGCAGCCCGACCGCCCCGAGCCGCTGCTGCGGATCGCCGAGGTCGACCTGGCGGCGCACGACCTGGAAGGCGCCCGCAAGAGCCTGCTGCGGGCGCTGGAGCTCAGCCCCGGGTTGCCCGCGGCCCAGGCCGGACTGGCCCGCGTGGCACTGCTGCAGAAGCAGCCGGCGCAGGCGCTGGACATCGCACGCCAGATGCAGAAGGCGCAGCCGCGGCAGGCTGCGGGCTTCGTGCTCGAGGCCGACGTCCAGGGCGCGCTGCAGCACCCCGACCTGGCGGCCGCGGCGCTGCGCAAGGCGCTGGCGCTGCAGCCCGTCACCCAGCTGGCCGTGCGCCTGCACCAGGCGCTCACCGCGGCCGGCCAGGCGGCGCCGGCCGAGCACCTGGCCACCCAGTGGCAGGCCGAGCACCCGCAGGATGCCGTGTTCCGCTACTACCTCGGCGACGCGGCGCTGGCCCGCGACGACTACGCCACGGCCGAGCGCCGCTACCGCAGCGTGCTCGACATCCAGCCCGACAACGCCCTGGCGCTGAACAACGTGGCCTGGCTGATGACGCGCCGGGGCCAGCCTGGCGCGGTGGCCCTGGCCGAGCGCGCCAACCGGCTGCTGCCCGGGCGCGCGCCGCTGCTCGACACCCTGGCCGGGGCGCTGGCCGCCGAGCAGCAGTGGCCGCGCGCGATCGAGACCGAGAAGGACGCCCTCCAGCGCTCGCCCTCCGACCCTAACTTGCGATTTACACTGGCCAAGCTGTTCCTGAAGGCGGGCGACCGCCAGCAGGCCCGGGTCGAGCTCGAGCGGCTGGCCAAGCTGGGCGACAAGTTCGCCGCCCAGCGCGAGGTCGCCGAGCTCATGAAGTCGCTTTGATCGCGCGGGCGGCGCTCCGCGCGGCGGCAGGGGCGCACGGATGAAGAGAACGGTCTGGGCCAGGCTGCAGCACCAGGTGCGCTCGGGCACGCGCTCGGCGCTGGCGGCGCTGCCGACCCCGGTGCGCTTTGCCACCTACCGCAACCTGATCGATTGCGACCCGGTGCTCGACGACGCCTTCAAGCTGAAGATCGCCAGCACCCAGGACGAGCTCGAGGCCTGTTTCGCGCTGCTGCACGACGCCTACGTCGCCAGCGGCTTCATGCGCCCGCATCCCTCGGGCCTGCGCGTGACGCCGTACCACGCGCTGCCCACCACCACCACGCTGTGCGCCAAGATGGGCGACAAGGTGGTGGGCACGCTGTCCATCGTGCGCGAAGGCGTGTTCGGGTTTCCGATGCAGTCGGCCTTCGACATCGGCGCGGTGCGCGCCCGCAGCGGCCGCATCGCCGAGATCTCGGCCCTGGCCGTGCACCCGGCCTACCGCAAGACCGGCGGCGCGATCCTGTTCCCGCTCATGAAGTTCATGTACGAGTACTGCACCCGGTACTTCGACACGCGCCATCTCGTGATCGCGGTGAACCCGCGCCACATCGAGATGTACGAGTCGCTGCTGTTCTTCCGCCGCCTGACGGCGCAGGTGGTGGACCGCTACGACTTCGTCAACGGCGCGCCCGCCGTGGGCGCCACGCTCGACCTGCAGCAGGCACCGCAACTCTTCGAGCGCGCCTACGGCCACAAGGCTCCCAAGCGCAACCTGCACCGCTACTTCGTCGAGCTGCGGCTGCCGCAGATCGACTTTCCCTCCCGCCCCTGGCATCTCAGCAACGACCCGGTCATGACGCCGGCCCTGGTCGACCACTTCTTCAACCAGCGCACCCGCGGCTTCGAGACCCTGGACGATCGCCGCAAGGCGCTGCTGCGCTCGATCTACGCCGGCCCCGACTGGGCTGCCGTGCTGCCGCCGCTGGACAGTCCGGCCGACGCCGGGGCCGCGCTGCGCCGCCACCCACGCTACACGCTGCAGTGCCCGGCCGCGCTGCAGCCCAGGGATGCGCCGGCGCAGCCGCACCGACCCATCACCATCGTCGAGATTTCGGCGCAGGGCTTCCAGGCGCGCGTGGCCCAGTCGCTGAAAGTTGGCGATCGCTTCAGCGTTGCTGCAGAACTGGCGCAAGGTATCAGCGCCCGTGTCAGCGCCGAGGTGGTGCGCCTGGCGGGCGGCGACGGCGGCGAGCTGTTCGGCTTTCGCGTCGACGAGCCCGACCCGGCCTGGCAACGCTGCGTGGCCTGGCTCGAGGCCGTGTGAACCGCGACGGCCCGAGGCGCCGTGCCTGGCTGGCCGGGCTGGCCGCGGCAGCGCTGGCCTGGACGCCCGGGTTGGCGATCGCCGATCTGCCGGACCTGGTGGCGACCGTGCGGCCTTCGGTGCTGCCCGTGGGCACCTTCGATGCGCTGGCGAATCCGCGCTTCGCGTTTCGCGGCAGCGGCTTCGTGATCGAGGACGGCACCGTGCTCGTCACCAATGCGCACGTGCTGCCGCCCGACGATGCGGTGCCCCCGCCACGCCTGGCGGTGCTGGTGACGCGCGCCGACGGCAGCCGCGAAGCCCGGCGGGCCAGCCTGTTCGAGCTCGACCGGGTGCACGACCTGGCACTGCTGCGCCTGGAGGGCCCAGCGCTGCCGGCGCTGGCGCTGGCGCCGCCCGGCGCGGTGCGCGAGGGCATGGACGTGGCCTTCGTCGGCTACCCCATCGGCGGGGTGCTGGGCTACTCGCCCGTCACGCACCGCGGCATTGTCTCGTCGATCACGGCCATCGCCTTGCCGTCGCTGAACGCCAGCCAGCTCGACCCGCGGGCGATCCGCCGCCTGCGCGCAGGCCCGTTCGAGGTGTACCAGCTCGATGCCACCGCCTACCCCGGCAACAGTGGCGGGCCCTTGCTCGACGTCCACACCGGCCGGGTGATCGGCATCATCAACATGGTGCTGGTGCGCAGCACGCGCGAGTCGGCGCTCACGCACCCGACAGGCATCACTTACGCCATTCCGGCCCGTTACATCCGCGAGCTTTTGTCCGAGAAGTGAGCGGCCGCTGGCACCAGCCGCCTTCTCGCTGCGAGCGGGCTGAACCTTGCGGCTGGCTCAGTTCAGCGCCATCGACGCCGGCCGCTGGGCGGCCATCAGGCGCGTGATGATCCCGTCTTCCTCGCGGCCGCTGAAGGCCAGCGAGTAGAGGGAACGATCGGCCGAGGACAGCTCGGGCCGGCCGCCGAGTTGGCGGATCTGCTCGGCGATGTAGGCGAAGCTGATGGTCAGCAGCACCGCCGGCGCCTTGACGGCCTGGTTCATGCGTTGCGCGCCCAGCACCTGCGCACCCAGGATGCGCTGGTAATAGCGGACATGGCGCGGATTGACCTCCATCACCAGCGTGTCGTACCCGCGCAAGCGATGCGCCACGATGTAGGCCACGTGGAACAGGCCTGCGAGCACGCGCTTGGTGCCGGCCTCCGGGTCGATGGCCAGCTTGGTGAACTCGCAGACGCGATGGCCGGCGGCACGCAGGGCGGCGATCTCGGCGCCGAAGGCGTCTTCGCAATTCATGCCGTCCAGCCCATCGAGACCGACCGTGATGGTGCCGATGGTCTCCTCACCCTCGATCGCGGTCAGCGTGATGCGGTTCGCCGTCTGGTTGCTCGGCAAGCTGACCGTCTGGTAGCCGCGCCAGCCGTAGCGCTGCTTCAGCAGCAGGTTGGTCGACTCGCGCACGACGAAGGAATCGGCCGAGGCGATCTTGAAGCGGCGGTGGTCGCACTGGCCCGAAGCCGACGGATCGATCCGGGCGTGCTCGACCAAAAGGCCGGCCGCAGCGGGCAATGACCTTGGCGGCGCGGAGACAGTCATGAGGGACGACAAGGGCAGCAGGGAATGGACGTAATGTGCCCGAATTGCCCTGCGCGGACCCTCGGTCAGGTGTATCGAAATTTAAGCTGACAGGCTCGCCAGTGACCGGACCGGGGGTGATCTCGAACATCATTAACGACACGTTACAAGCTCGCGCGCAGCCGGCGCTCAGGATGGTCGTGGCAGGACGCCTTTCCAGGCCTTGGTTGCCAAGTGGCGCGCCAGCTGCCATGGGCGCATTCGCAGCCAGTGCCCGCGCAGGTACACCAGCCCGTGGGCCAGGCCGGCCTGCCACGGGCGACGCCCGGGCGTGGGATGGCGCATGGCGCATCGGTAGGCGTGCAGCACCGCGCGATGCCGCCAACCGAACCCCGGATCGAGCCGGCCTAGCACCTCCAGAGGCACCTTCGAGCCCAGGATCGACCGCGCCAGACTCAGCCCTGCCGCCACGGGCGGCGCGAGGTCACTGCCCGCAGCCATCTGGACCAACCGTGGCCAGAACCCGGGTACCGTCGCGAAGCGGGCCACCATGCGGTCGATGTCGTGCAGGTCGCGCAGGCCGTTGTGCAGCTCGCCCTCGTGCATCAAGTGAGTGATGCTGTGGATGAGCAAGTCCTCGGGGCAAGGCACGCGCAAGCCCGGCAGCCCGGGCACGGGCCTGGCGCGCTCGATGATCGCCTGGGGGTCGGGCGATCGGCGTGCGCTGAGCGGCAGGATCGTATGGTGCACGTCGAGCA
This sequence comes from Burkholderiales bacterium, assembly GCA_028872015.1. Lineage (GTDB taxonomy): Bacteria > Pseudomonadota > Gammaproteobacteria > Burkholderiales > Burkholderiaceae_C > Rubrivivax. The sequence continues at coordinate 12,141 of JAGWLO010000068.1, forward strand.
CCGTGCCGCGGCGCACATGGACCATGGGTGGCAGTTCATGCATCCACTGGCGGTAGTAGCGCTGGTCATAGGCGTCGACGGATGAACTCGACCAGCCGGCCAGCATCAGCCGGCTTTCGACATCGCCGAGTGCCGGGCGCGGCACCAGGATGTCGATGTCTCCAAACAGGCGGCCTTCGGCCAGGGCGGGGTAGCCGAGCACGTAGGCCGCGCCCTTGAGCAAGACAATGGGAACACCGAGCCCGCCCAGGGCCTCTTGCAGGCAGTGCGCTTCCCACCGGACGGACAGCCGCTGCCGGCCGCCCAGCTGGCGCGCGCCTTCCAGATGACGCGCCGCCGCCTCGGGCGCCACGACGCCAGACGCCCGCAGCCCTTCGGCCAGCGCCCCGAGCAGGTTGCTCGATCGCGCTGCGGCGATCAGCTCCGACCATCCGGCCCCAGACAGATCTTGCGCCCCGGCCGGCCGATGCAGGATCGCCAGCAGGCCCGGGACGCCGAGGCGGCCGCTCATGCGCGGTCCGCGGGCCCCGGCGCAGCGGGAGACCCCCCGTGCGGGAGCGGCTGCGCGGCACCCCTTGCACAGATCGAGCGAATGCCGGCCACGGCGTCGCGGGTCGAGCCGTAGGTCAGCTCATGGCAGCTCGATCGATCCAGCAGCCGGCACAGACCCGCGAAACCGAGCTCGCCCATGCGTTCCTTGTTGAACGACTGCTCCGAGATCCAGGTGAAGGCCTCGACCCGCGTCACCCCCTCGATCGCCAGCGCCGCACTCTCGACGAAGTGCGGGAACACCACCCAGGCCGGCAGCGCTGGCTCGCCGGCGCGCGACATCGAAGCCGCCGGGCAGGCGACATGGGCCACGCGGCCTTTTCGCGTGTCCAAGTAGGTGGGGCCGACGCGGCTGCCGGCAAATGCTCGCACGATGTCGATCGAGTCGTTCTTGACGCCGATGGGCCGGGGATGCGGCAACAGCACGCCGCGCTCCGGGTCGAGGATGGCCAGCTCGTCCGACAGCAAGCGCCAGCCTTCGAGGTGGGTCAACGCCGCACAGAGCGTGCTTTTGCCGGCCCCGGGGAAGCCGGGCATCACCAGTGCCATCCCGTCCCGCTCGACGACCGCGGCATGCAGGACCAGGTAGCCGAGCGCGCGTTGCGCCACACACCAGTTCAGACCCCACTCGAACATCGGCGCGGCCTGCTCGACCGGCAGCGGGAAGAAGGGCTCGATGCCGTCCAGCAGAAACCGCGCCTGCGGCCGCCACCAGCGCCGCAGACCGCTCGCGGGCACGACCTCGATGTCGAAATCCACGAATTCGCCGCCGCCAAGGCGTCCGGCGCCGGGGTAGTGGTACGCGAGATGCTCGGCGACGCCGGGCAGCGGTGAGCGCACCCGGATGTCGAAAGGCGGCAGGTGAAGAACGGCGTCGATCAACGCAGCGAATTCACCGTGGCGGAACCTGTCCTGCCGGCTGCACCTCCAGGCGCTGCAGGAGACCGGCATCGATCACGGCCTCCAGGCTCTGGCTCCAGGCCACGGCGGCGGCGGATCCCGCACTGCCGGCCGACGGCATCCGCGCGCGCAGCGCTTCCTCGCCCAACGGGCCGCAACGCCACAGCTCTTCCACCATCGAATGCGCCATGAAGTCCAGCACCCAGTAGTCGCCGGAGCTGACATCGAAAACGACCGTGGCGTCGGACTCGGGCCAGCGGGGACCGAACCGGAGCACCCGCCCGCCACGCACAGAAACCAGCATCAGCGGCCCCGCCGCACCGTCGCCCTTGAAGCCGTCGCAAGTCCGCCGCCGAACGGCAACCTCACTTCTTGCAGACGTTGGCGATCGAGGCGTTCAAGTCGTACATCGACGAGATGTAGTTGACGATGTCTTGCGCCGACCAGGGGCTCGAGCAAGTCGACGTCGGGCAATAGGTGCCGCCGAACTTGACGGCATTCCACATGTCGGTGAGCTGGCTGCGGGTGATCGGGTACTTCTGCGAAGAGGTGCTGAAATAGCCGGCATTGAGCCAGGCTGCGCTGAGATGGCGCAGCAGCTGTCCCTTGGCCGCGGTACCGAAGGTGGTCGTGTCGGTCGGGTTGTTGAGCGCGTACCACATGCCGATGTTGGCGGGCGCACCGGGGAAGGCCACCGTCAGCAGGGTGCCCTGGGTAGCGATGTCCGCGGCCTTGATATTGCTGTAGGTGGTGGAGCAGGTGACCAGCGTGATGTTCTTGAATGTGGGGAACACACAGCCGGCCGGTGTCCAGTTGCCGGCATGCTGCGGCACGACCCAATAGCCGGGCGACAGGCCGCCCGAACAGGTCGAACCGGCTGGCCGCGGGCTCGTGTTGCCGCTCATCATGGCCGACGGACTCTGGCACACCGTCCCGCCCAGGGCGGTCTTCGCGCTGACAGCCAGGAGCACGCCCACGCCGCCGGTTCCGCCACGCAGCAGCCTGCGTCGTGCGTTGCTGGCCAGCGTGATGCCGGCCGGATCGACCTCGCCGCCACGCCGATGCTGTTCTGGGTCCATCACGCCATCCTGCAGCTTGAAAAAAGCCACCCCGGTTCGATTATGGTCGGCGCGCGAACAGCGCTCGCCCCCTCGAATCAGGGTATGCGGGCGGCGCCTGTCGCTGGGATTTCACGCCGCGCTGACGTTCAAACTCCGTAGTACCCCCGGTACCAATCCACGAACCGCCCCACGCCCGCGCGCACCTCGGTGGCCGGCGCGAACCCGACCCAGTCGCGCAGCGCATCGACGTCCGCGTGGGTGGCGGGCACGTCGCCGTCCTGCAGCGGCAGCAGGTTCATCTGCGCCTTCCGCCCCAGGGCCGCCTCGATGCAGCCGATGTAGTCGAGCAGCTGCACCGGCTGGTGGTTGCCGATGTTGAAGACGCGGAACGGGGCGTTGCTGGTGCCGGGATCGGGGTGTAGCGGGTCGTAGGCCGGGTCGGGCGTGGCCGGGCGGTCGAGGACGCGCAGGACGCCTTCGACGATGTCGTCGACGAAGGTGAAATCGCGCTGCATCCGGCCGTGGTTGAAGACGTCGATGGGCCGCCCCTCCAGGATCGCCTGGGTGAACAGGAACAGCGCCATGTCGGGCCGGCCCCAGGGCCCGTAGACGGTGAAGAAGCGCAGCCCCGTCGTGGGCAGGCCGAACAGGTGGCTGTAGGTGTGCGCCATCAGCTCGTTGGCCTTCTTGGTGGCGGCGTACATGCTGACCGGGTGGTCGACGCTGTCGCGCTCGGAGAAGGGCATCCGGGTGTTGCCGCCGTAGACGCTGCTGCTGGACGCGTACACCAGGTGCTGCACCGCGCCGTGGCGGCAGCCCTCCAGCACGTTCATGAAGCCGACGATGTTGCTGTCGACGTAGGCATGCGGGTTCTTCAGCGAGTAGCGCACGCCGGCCTGCGCCGCCAGGTGGATGACGCGGTCGAAGCGCTCGCCCTCGAACAGCGCGGCCATGCCGGGCCGGTCGGCCACGTCCAGCCGCACGAAGCGGAAGCGCGGGTGCGGCGTCAGCCGGGCCAGCCGGTCCTGCTTCAGGCGCACATCGTAGTAGTCGTTCAGGTTGTCGAGGCCGACCACCTCGTCGCCACGCGCCAGCAGGCGCAGTGCCGTGGTCATGCCGATGAAGCCGGCGGCACCGGTGAGCAGGACTTTCATGGTGGCGCGGATTCTGGCATGCACCCTGGGCGGCACCCCGGGCGCGGCGGCCTGCGCCCCGGCCCGGGGCGCTAAAGAATGCTCGCCGCGGTCTCGAACGGCAGGCGCGGTCCGCGCGGGTGGTTGCCGCTGGCGTCGCCGTAACCCAGGTTGACGAGGAAGTTGGCCTTCCAGCGCCCGTCGGCGAAGAACTCGGCGTTGACCTGGGCCGCATCGAAGCCGCTCATCGGCCCGCAGTCCAGGCCCAGCATCCGCGCCGCGAGGATGAGGTAGGCCCCCTGCAGCGAGCTGTTGCGGAACGCCGTGGCCTCGGCCAGCGCCGCGTTGCCCTCGAACATCGCCTTCGCCGGCAGGGCCGGGAACTGCTCGGGCAGGTGGTCGTGGAACCGGCGGTCCATGGCCACGACCACCACCACCGGGGCGGCCATCGTCTTGTCGGCGTTGCCGGGCGACAGGGCCGGCTTCAGGCGCTGCTTGGCCGCCTCGCTGCGCAGGAACAGGTAGCGGCCGGGCTGCGAGTTCAACGAGGTCGGACCCCACTTCAGCAGGTCGTACAGCGCGTGCAGGGTGGCATCGGCCACCGGCTCGGGCCTGAACTTGTTGAAGGTGCGGGCGGCCAGGAAGGCCTGGTCGAGGGCGGCAGGGGCGAGGGCAGGCATGGATGTGGATTCCGGGGGTGAGGGTGGCGGATCGGGTGCCGCGCGACGCACCGGCACAGGCGCGCACTGTGCCACTGCCGTGCCGACGGCGCCGGCGCGCTTACAGTGCCGGACGCCCTGCCCCACCCACCCGCAACGAGCCGCCATGCCTGCCACCCTGCCCCTGCCCCGCGCCCTGGCCTTCGACGTGTTCGGCACCGTGGTCGACTGGCATGGCGGCGTCCGCGCCGCCGCCGCGGCCCTGGCGGCGCGCCACGGCCTGCACGGCGACTGGGCCGCCTTCGCCAACGACTGGCGCGCGGGCTACGCCCCGGCCATGGACCGCGTGCGGCGCGGCGAGCTGCCCTGGACGCCCATCGACGGCCTGCACCGGATGATCCTGGACACCATCGCCGAGCGCCATGGCCTGGGCGGCCTGGACGAGGCCGCGCGCGCCGAGCTCAACCGCGCCTGGCACCGGCTGCCGCCCTGGCCCGACACCGTGCCGGGGCTGCAGCGGCTGAAGCGGCAGACCACGATCACCACGCTGTCGAACGGGAACTTCTCGCTCCTGACGGCGATGGCCAAGCACGCCGGCCTGCCCTGGGACTGCATCGTCTCGGCCGAGTTGTTCGGCCACTACAAGCCCGACCCCGAGTGCTACCGCGGCTGCGCCCGGCTGCTGGACGTGGCGCCGGGCGAGTTGATGCTGGTGGCCGCGCACCCGTCCGACCTGCGCGCCGCCCGGGCCGCGGGGCTGCGCACGGCCCATGTGCGGCGGCCGCTGGAATACGGCCCGGGCGGGGCGATGCCGGCTTTCGAGGCCGGCGAGTTCGAGCTCGTGGTCGACAGCTTGGTCGAGCTGGCCGACCGGCTGGGCTGAAGGTTGGACTGACGGCGGGCGCCGGATTCACGGCGGCGCCGCGTTCACGCGGGCCTGCAGCATCTCCACCAGCGCCAGCGCCGCCGGTGTCAGCGCGGCGCGGCGGCGCATCGCCAGCAGCAGCCGGCGCCGCACGTCCAGCCCGGCCAGCGGCGCCATCTGCAGGCCCAGCGCGCCGGCATAGGTGGCGGCCCCGGAGCGCGGCAGGATGGCCAGCCCCAGCCCGGCGCCGACCATGCGCGCCATCACGTCGAAACTGCGCACCTGGATGCGCAGCCGCAGCACGCGCCCCACGGCCTCGGCCGCGCCGCTGATCTTGCGGGTGAGCGAGGCCTGGCGCTGCAGGCAGATGAAGTCGTGGTCCAGCGCGCGCACGAAAGGCACCGGTGTGCCCCCGCCCGCCGCCAGTGCATGGCCGGCCGGCAGCAGCAGCACCAGCTCGTCGACCTCGCAGACGAAACTCTCCAGGCCCTCGCAGGGCGTGTTCTCGCCGATCACGCCCAGCTCGGCGCTGCCGCTGGCCACGGCGCGCACCGTGTCCTCGCTGAGCATGTCTTCCAGGTCGATATGCACGGCCGGGTAGCGCGCCGCGTACAGCGCCAGCTGCGCCGGCAGGAAACCGCCCAGCGCCGAAGGGTTGGCGGCCAGCCGCAGGTGGCCGCCGGTGCCCTGCTGGAAGTCGTTGATCGCCAGCGCCAGCCTTTCGAGCTGGGCCACCAGGTCGATGGCGTGCCGGTGCAGCGCCTGCCCGCCCGCGGTGGCGGTGACGCCGCGCGGGCTGCGCTGCAGCAGCGCCAGGCCGCAGTGGTGCTCCAGCTCGGCGATGCGCTTGCTGGCCGCGGCCAGCGAGATGCCGAAGCGCTCGGCCCCCGCCGTCAGGCTGCCGGCATCGACCACGGCCACGAACAGGCGCAGCGAGACGAGATCGAGGCGGTTCAGGTTGAGCACGGCCCGCGCATTGTCGTCACTGGCGACGCCCTGACCGCGCAGGCGTGGGTCGGCAACTCAACGCCACGCCAAGCCCGCCTCAACCCATGGCGAATGGCGCTGCTGCCGGCAGGGCCTCAAGATCGCGCCATGCTCCGTGCGGCACCATGAACCACCCCAACGTCTGGAACCTGCAAGGCCGCTCGCGGGCGCAGCGGCTGGCGCGGGCGCGGCCGCTGGCAGCCGGCAAGCAGGTGCAGGCGGCGGCCACGGGCGCGCTGCTGCAGGCGCTGATCGAGCCCGGCGACCGCGTCTGCCTCGAAGGCAACAACCAGAAGCAGGCCGACTTCCTGGCGCGCGCGCTCGCCGCGCTCGACCCGGCCGCGGTGCACGACCTGCACCTGGTGCAGTCGGTGCTGGCGCTGCCCGAGCACCTGGACGTGTTCGAGAACGGCATCGCCAGCCGGCTCGACTTCAGCTTCTCGGGCCCGCAGGGCGCACGCCTGGCGCGCCTGGTCAGCGGCGGCAAGATCGCCATCGGCGCCATCCACACCTACCTCGAACTCTTCGCGCGCTACTTCGTCGACCTCACGCCCCAGGTGGCGCTGGTCTGCGCCCAGGCGGCCGACCGCGAAGGCAACCTCTACACCGGCGCCAACACCGAGGACACGCCGGTCATCGTCGAGGCCACCGCCTTCAAGAGCGGCATCGTCGTGGCCCAGGTCAACGAGGTGGTCGACCGGCTGCCGCGCGTGGACATCCCCGGCGGCTGGGTCGACTTCGTCGTGCGCAGCCCGCAGCCGCACTTCATCGAGCCGCTGTTCACGCGCGACCCGGCGCAGATCAGCGAGATCCAGGTGCTGATGGCGATGATGGCCATCAAGGGCCTCTACGCCGAGTACGGCGTGCAGCGCCTGAACCACGGCATCGGCTTCGACACCGCGGCCATCGAGTTGCTGCTGCCCACCTACGCCGAGTCGCTCGGGTTGAAGGGCCGGATCTGCCGGCACTGGGCGCTGAACCCGCACCCGGCGCTGATCCCGGCCATCGAGGCGGGCTGGGTGCAGTCGGTGCATTCCTTCGGCTCCGAGATGGGCATGGAGAAGTACATCGCGGCGCGGCCCGACGTCTTCTTCACCGGTGCCGACGGCTCGCTGCGCAGCAACCGTGCCCTGTGCCAGGCGGCGGGCCACTACGCCTGCGACCTGTTCATCGGCAGCACGCTGCAGATCGACCTGGCCGCCAACAGCAGCACCGCCACGCGGGGCCGCATCGCCGGCTTCGGCGGCGCGCCGAACATGGGCGCCGACGCCCGCGGCCGCCGCCACGCCAGCCCGGCCTGGCTGAAGGCCGGGCATCAGGCGCACGCCGGGCTGGCCGGCGCGGCCGGCA
>JAGWLO010000136.1 GCA_028872015.1 Burkholderiales bacterium
AGGCCCGCGCGGTCGGGCGCCGGGCCGCGCCGGACGGCCAGCGGATGCGCCTGCAGTGCCGCCTGCAGCGCCGCCTGCGCCGGCGTCGTTGCCGCGGCCGCGGCCGCGGCCGGCGCGCCGCGCAGGAAGGCCTGCAGGTCGGCCCGCTGGCGCACGCGCGTGGCGTCGTCGAGGTAGGTCATGTGCCCGCCGGGGTAGATGCGCAGTTGCACCCGCGCGCTCGGGCCCAGGCGGGCGAGGTCGCGCTCGGTGACGTGGAACGGCGTGGCCAGGTCGTCGTAGCCGCCCACCATCAGCACGCGCAGCGCCGGGTCGGCGGCGAGGTCGGCGGCCAGGTCTGGCACGGTGTCGGGCAGGGCCCGGCCGGCGTGGCTGAAGTCCCAGCTGGCGATGGCGTTGCCGACCACGACGTAGGTGGAGCCGGTGTCGTAGCGCAGCGTGTCGCGCAGGTAGCTGGCGATGGTGCTGGTGAACGAGGGCGTGATGTAGGTGCTGGACGGGTCGCCGTCGGCGGCCAGCGGGCTGCCCAGCGCGGCGCTCATGCGGCCGTCGTACCGGCCGGTGATGCGCCCCGGCAGCAGGCTGGCCTGGAAGGTGCCGGGGTAGAGGTTGAACTGGCTTTGCCACAGCCCCTGCGCGATGCCGGTGTCGGCGGCCAGCAGCGGCGGCAGGTCGGGCGGCGGTGGCGTGCCGGTGGCCAGCAGCGCGGCCACCGCGGGCTGGTAGCGCGCATCGGCCAGGCTGCGCATCTGGCCGGCGTAGGCGTCGAGGTCGGGCGGGGTCGGGCTCAGCAGGCCCTGGGCGTCGCCGATGGCGGCGTAGCTGGGCAGGTTGGCGCCGCAGTTGCCGGCCCCGGTGATGCCGCAGTTGCTGTTGTAGTCGAGCGCCGGCGACTGCAGCACCAGGCCGGTGAGTGCCACGCCGGCGCGCTGCAGCAGGCCGGCCAGCACGGCCGTGCGCGGGCCGCCGTAGGACTCGCCGTACAGGAACTTGGGCGAGCCGCTGCGCCCGTTGGCGGCGAGCCAGCGCAGGATGAAATCGCGGAACACGGCGGCGTCGGCGTCCACGCCCCAGAAGGTCTGGTTGGTGGCGGGCGCCAGGGCTTCCGACAGCCCGGTGCCGACGGCATCGACGAAGACGAGGTCGGTGCTGCCCAGCAGGCTCTCGTGGTTGGCCACCAGCGCGAACGGCGTGGCCGCGGTGGTGGCCGGCACGCCGGTGGCCAGCCGCACCGGCGCGAACGAGCCCAGGTGCAGCCAGACGCTGGCCGAACCGGGGCCGCCGTTGTAGAGGAAGGTGACGGGCCGCGCTGCAGGGTCGGCAGGGTCGGCGCCGTCGGCGGTGTAGGCGACGTAGAACATCGAGGCCTCGGCCACCCCGCTGGTGGCGTCGCGCGCGATCAGGTGGCCGGCGGTGGCGGTGTAGGCCAGCGTGCCGCCGCCCAGCGGCAGGCTGTGGTGCGTGACGGCGGCGGTCTCCACCGCACCGGGCAGCGCGGCACCCGGCGCGGCCGAGTAGGTGGCGGGGTCGCTGTAGGCCGAGTCGCCCGGGCCCGGCGGTGGCAGGGGCGGGGTGGGCGCGGCCGGCGTGCCCCCGCCGCCCCCGCCGCAGCCCGCCAGCAGGGCGCACAGCAGCACGCCCGGCAGCCCCGGGGGGCACCGGAGCAGGTGCTGGAGGAGGCGCTGGAGGGGGCGCCGGAGGGGGCGCCCGGCGCACCGGTCTCGCATCGGCCCAGTGTGCCGCAAGCGCCGCCCCGGTGCGTGCCTGCGCTCAGTCCGGCGGCGTCACGTAGGTGGCGATCGAGCGCGGCGGCAGTTCGTCGGCCGCCTCCCGCCGGCCGATGCGCAGCGCGAACGGCGCGGGTTCTTCGGTCGCGTTCATCACCACGGTGGCGACGCTGCCCCCGGGGTCGACGAAGGCCGTGCATTCGAGCGCCTGGCGGCTCGACGCGCAGAGCACGCGGCGCGCGCCGGGCCGCACGAAGCGCGCGAAGTGGCCGATGTAGAAGAACGAGCTCTGCGGGTGCAGGGCATCGGCCGCCGGGTCGGCCAGGATCGGCGCACTGCAGAAGTTGCCGACGTGGTTCGGGCCGCCCTGCATGTCGAGGAGCAGGTTCCAGTCGATCCAGCCCGCGGTCCAGCGGTTCAGGTCGTTGATCATCGAGCGCGCGTAGCGCTCGCCCAGCGCCCAGGACCCGTGGTGCGGGCCGCCTTCCTGGCAGCCTTCGGTGAACAGCAGCTGCTTGTCGGGCCAGGCGTCGTGGACCAGCTGCACGTGGTCGAAGTGGTCCTCGCCGTACCAGTGGAAGCCGGTGCCCCAGACGTACTTGGCGGCCTCGGGGTCGCCGTAGATCAAGCTCGCGCGCTCGACCATGCGGTCGCGGTTGTGGTCCCAGACGACGATGCGCACGTGGCCCAGGCCCGCGGCCGCCAGCGTCGGCCCGAGGTGGTCGCGCACGAAGTCGCGCTCTTCTTCGGCGGTGTACAGGCAGCTGTCCCAGCGCTGCGTCGCCTGCGGCTCGTTCTGCACCGTGACGCCCCAGATCGGCACGCCCTCGCGGGCGTAGGCCTCGATGAACCGGGCGTAGCAGCGGGCCCAGGCGGCGCGGTACTCGGGCTTGAGGTGCCCGCCATGGTTCATCTGGTGGTTGCTCTTCATCCACGCCGGCGGGCTCCAGGGCGAGGCGATGAGCTTGAGCGGCTGCCCGGCGACGCGCTGCGCGGCCTGGATGAAGGGCAGCAGCGCGGCCCGGTCGCGCTCGATGCTGAAGCCCTGCAGGTCGACGTCGCCGGGCGTCTCGGCGTGGGCGTAGTTGCCGAGCGCGAAGTCGCAGCTGTTCATGTGCACCCGGCACAGGGTGTAGCCGTGGCCGAGCCGGGGGTCGAAGCAGTCGCGCAGCACGTCGTGCTGCCGCTGCGCGCCGAGCCGGGCCCAGGTGACGGCGGCCGCCTCGGTGAAGGCCGCGCCGAAGCCCTCGATGACCTGGAAGCTGCGCGCCGGGTCGACCCACACCCCGGGCAGGCCGGGAGCCGCCGGCGCGCCGGCGGCCGGCAGCGCCAGCTCGGCCCAGCGCGCGCCGCCGTCGCGCGCGGTCAGGAAGCGGCGGATCGGTGCCTCGCGGGTCATCCTCGCCTGCCGGCCGGGTCAGCTCATTTCGACCAGTAGATGGCGTCGATGTTGAAGGTGGTCGTCGAGCCGGGGAAGCCGGCCGTCTTGCCGGTGCTGGCGTACAGGTCGGCGATCGTGAACGGCTGCGTCACCTTGGTCATGTCGAGGGTGGCCGTGCTGGGCTGGCCGTACGCCGGCGTGGCGTTGGCGACGATGGCGCTGATCGGGATCGACACCTGGTGCCAGGCGCCGTCGTTGACGTAGCCGTACTGCGCCGTCGACGGGTCGATGACGATGTAGGCCTGGACGGCGGTGTTGGCGGTCGTCGAGCCGGTCAGGAAGCCGACCTGGATCTTGCCCGGGTAGGTCGACTTGATGCTGAAGTTCAGCC
>JAGWLO010000137.1 GCA_028872015.1 Burkholderiales bacterium
TCCTTGGCGCCCTTGCCTTCGGTGTAGACGCGGTTCGGCTCGATGCCCTTGTCGACCAGGTACTTCTTGACCGCATCGGCGCGCCGCACCGACAACGCCTGGTTGTAGCCGGCGGTACCGATGGAGTCGGTGTAGCCGGTGGCGATGATGACCTCGAGGTTCACGCTCTTGGTCTTGTCCACCAGGTCGGTGAGCTTGGCCTGCGCATCGGGCTTGATCACGGCCTTGTCGAAGTCGAAGTTGACGTCGGCGGTGTAGCTGACCTTCTCCTTCACCGGGGCCGGCGGGGGCGGCGGCGGAGGCGGCGCGGGGGGCGGCGGCGGGGGCGGTGCAGCCGGCGTGGGCGCTGGCGCGGGCGGCGGGGGGGCGGCGGCTTGAGCGCGCCATCGCACTTCGCGTCGGCGGTGGCCGGGGTCCAGCCCGAATCACGCCAGCAAAGTTCGTTGGTGCCGTTCTTCCACACCGTACCGTCAGTTGCACGCCAGTTGTCGATCGATTTCGCCTGGGCGAATGCGACGATCGGGGCGGCAAGTGCGGCCGATGCGAATAGCACCGCCACCTTGTTCAATTTCTTCATGGTTCTCCTCTCGAGCAAAGCCGCAGTCGGGCTGCGAAACGTCCAAAAACGACCAGCGAAATTTCAGGCGAATCCCCCTCGTCGGGAGGTCCTGCCAGCCGAGTTTCATTGTGCCATAGGGCCACTTACGCCCAGCATTTTGGCCCTGCCGCCACCGCATGCCCGCCCCGTTGTTGCGCTGCCGCGACATGACCGCGCCCGTAGAATCGCCCGCTTCGCGCCGGGGTCAGCCGCACCCCGCGCCCTCGCCGTAGCACCGTCTGCATGAGCTCGTTCGCCAAGGAAACCCTGCCCGTCAGCCTCGAAGAGGAGATGCGGCGTTCGTACCTCGATTACGCCATGAGCGTGATCGTCGGGCGCGCCTTGCCCGATGCACGCGACGGCCTGAAGCCGGTCCACCGCCGGGTGCTGTTCGCGATGCACGAGCTGGCCAACCACTGGAACCGGCCGTACAAGAAGAGCGCCCGCATCGTGGGCGACGTGATCGGCAAGTACCACCCGCACGGCGACACCGCGGTCTACGACACCATCGTGCGCATGGCGCAAGACTTCAGCCTGCGCCACATGCTGGTCGACGGCCAGGGCAACTTCGGCTCGGTCGACGGCGACAACGCCGCAGCGATGCGATACACCGAGATCCGGCTGTCGAAAATCGCACACGAGATGCTGGCCGACATCGACAAGGAAACCGTCGATTTCGCGCCCAACTACGACGGCAGCGAGCAGGAGCCCACGGTGCTGCCGACGCGGCTGCCCAACCTGCTGGTCAACGGCAGCGCCGGCATCGCCGTGGGCATGGCCACCAACATCCCGCCGCACAACCTCAACGAGGTGGTGGACGCCTGCCTGCACCTGCTGAAGAACCCCGACGCCGGCATCGACGAGTTGATGGAGATCATCCCGGCGCCCGACTTCCCCACCGCCGGGATCATCTATGGCCTGAACGGCGTGCGCGAGGGCTACCGCACCGGCCGCGGCAAGGTCGTGATGCGCGCGAAGTGCCACTTCGAGGACATCGACCGCGGCCAGCGCCAGGCCATCATCGTCGACGAGATCCCTTACCAGGTGAACAAGAAGACGCTGCTCGAGCGCATCGCCGAGCTCGTCCACGAGAAGAAGATCGAAGGCATCAGCCACATCCAGGACGAGAGCGACAAGTCCGGCATGCGGGTGGTGATCGAGTTGAAGCGCGGCGAAGTGCCCGAGGTGGTGCTGAACAACCTGTACAAGCAGACGCAGCTGCAGGACACCTTCGGCATCAACATGGTGGCGCTGATCGACGGCCAGCCGCGGCTGTGCAACCTGCGCCAGCTGGTGGAGATCTTCCTCGAGCACCGGCGCGAGGTCGTCACCCGGCGCACCGTGTACGCGCTGCGGCGCGCGCGCGAGCGCGGCCACGTGCTCGAAGGCCTGGCGGTGGCGCTGGCCAACATCGACGCCTTCATCGAGACCATCAAGACCAGCCCGACGCCCCCGATGGCCAAGGCGGCCCTGATGGGCCGGGCCTGGGACAGCTCGATGGTGCGCGAGATGCTCGCCCGCGCCGAGGACAGCACCCCCGGCGGCCGCGCCGCCTACCGGCCCGAGGGCCTGCCCGGCGGCGTCGGCCTGCAGGCCGACGGCCTGTACCGCCTGAGCGAGGAGCAGGCGCAGGAGATCCTGCAGATGCGGCTGCAGCGCCTGACGGGGCTGGAACAGGACAAGATCATCGGCGAGTACCGCGAGGTGATGGCCGAGATCGCCGACCTGCTCGACGTGCTGGCGCGGCCCGAGCGCGTGACGGCGCTGATCGCCGGCGAGCTGGCCGAGCTGCGACAGGAGTTCGGCCAGACGCGGGCCGGCGCGCGCCGCAGCGTGATCGAGCGCAACGCGCTCGAGCTCGGCACCGAGGACCTGATCACCCCCACCGACATGGTGGTCACGCTCAGCCACGGCGGCTACGTCAAGAGCCAGCCGCTGGCCGAGTACCGGGCGCAGCGGCGCGGCGGCCGCGGCAAGCAGGCCACGCAGACCAAGGACGACGACTGGGTCGACCAGCTCTTCATCGCCAACACGCACGACTGGATCCTGTGCTTCAGCGACCGCGGCCGCGTCTACTGGGTCAAGGTCTGGGAAGTGCCTCAAGGCGGGCGGGCCTCGCGCGGCAAGCCCATCGTCAACATGTTCCCGCTGCAGCCGGGCGAGAAGATCACCGTCGTGCTGCCGCTGACTGGCGAGTGCCGCAGCTTTCCCGCCGGCCATGCCATCGTCATGGCCACCGCGCTCGGCCAGGTCAAGAAGACCTCGCTCGCCGAGTTCGACAACCCGCGCAAGGCCGGCATCATCGCCATCAACCTCGACGGCGGCGACTACCTCATCGGCGCCGCCCTGGCCCAGCCCGGCCACGACGTGATGCTCTTCAGCGACGGCGGCAAGGCGGTGCGCTTCGACGAGGACGACGTGCCGCGCTACAGCCGCACCGCCGGCGGCGTGAAGGGCATGACGCTGGAGCCCGGCCAGAACGTGATCGCCATGCTGGTGGCCGAGGACGAGACCCAGAGCGTCCTCACCGCCACCGAGAACGGCTACGGCAAGCGCACCCCGATCACCGAGTACACGCGCCACCAGCGCGGCGGCAAGGGCATGATCGCCATCGTGCAGAGCGAGCGCAACGGCCGCGTCGTGGCCGCCACGCTGGTGCGGCCGGCCGACGAGATCATGCTGATCACGGACAAGGGCGTGCTGGTGCGCACCCGCGTGGCCGAGATCCGGGAGCTCGGCCGCGCCACCCAGGGCGTGACGCTGATCGCGCTCGACGACGGCACCCGGCTGTCGGGCCTGCAGCGCATCGTCGAGAACGACACCCCGCCCGAGCCCGACGCGGGCGAGGCCCAAGACAGCGGCCGCGA
>JAGWLO010000069.1 GCA_028872015.1 Burkholderiales bacterium
GGGGTGGCGGTGATGGCGATCATGCCCAGGTGCACGCCGATGTAGCCGCCGGGCAGCGCGAAGGCGTTGATGCTCGGGTCGAGCACCAGGAAGGGCTGCCAGGCGAAGGCCTGGTCGGTGTCGGCGTCGATGTTGCCCAGGCGGCGCGCCGCCGCCACCAGCGGCCGGAACACCGACTTCAGGTAGGCGGTGAGCACCGGGTCGTCCAGATAGGCCGGGTCGCGCATGATCTCGCGCATGATCTCGTCGCCCAGCTGACGCTCGGCGCTGATGCTCAGGTCGGCCGAGGCCGTCTCGCCCAGCGAGGGCAGCCGCACCTGGGCCCGCGCCGGCGGCGGCGTGCCGGCCAGCGTGAGCAGGCAGGCCAGCAGGGTGGCCAGCGTGCGGCGCCAGCGGCAGGGGGCGGGGGTGGACGGCACGGTGCGCTCGGGGGAAGGTGGAGCTTGGAGTCGGGGGCCGGCGGCCCCGTTCCGCCTGGCTATGATGACATCGCGATGTTGCGCGACGTGAACCCCCGATGAAGCCCGAACCCCCGCCCGAAGCCCCCGCCGCGGGCGCGCTGACGCACTTCGACACCCGCGGGCAGGCCCACATGGTGGACGTGGCGGGCAAGGAGGCCACGCACCGCACGGCGCGCGCCGCGGGCCTGATCCGGATGCAGCCGGCCACGTTCGCGCTGGTGGCCGGCGGCCACGCCAAGAAGGGCGACGTGCTGGGCGTGGCGCGCATCGCCGCCATCCAGGCGGCCAAGCGCACGGCCGACCTGGTGCCGCTGTGCCACCCGCTGCCGCTCACGCGGGTGGCGGTCGAATTCACGCTCGATGCCGCGCGCAGCGAGGTGCACTGCACGGCCCAGGTGGAGACGCTGGGCCGCACCGGCGTGGAGATGGAGGCGCTGACCGCGGTTCAGATCGGCCTGCTCACCGTGTACGACATGTGCAAGGCGGTCGACCGCGGCATGGTGATGGAGGGCATCCGCGTGCTCGAGAAGCGCGGCGGCAAGTCGGGCGACTGGGCCGCGCCGCCGGCGTAGGCGCCGCCGCGGCGGCGCCTACGTGGCGCCACTCACTTCGCGAGGAACTCGCGCCAGTCCAGCGTGCGCCGCGGGCGCTCGCACTGGAAGGGGCGGCCCGGCGCGATCGGGCCCGCCGCGTCGGGGCAGTCGGCGAAGAACTCGGCCGCTTCGGGCTTGCGGAACTCGCGCAGCCGCGCCGCCAGGTCGCGTGCGGCGTCCACATGGCCGCGCGCGTCCAGCCACTCGGCCCAGGCGATCATCAGCCGCGTGTCCATCAGGTAGTGGGTGACGCGGTCGAAGGCGTGCGCGGGGTCGGCCAGCGGCTCGTCGGCGGTGACGGCGGCGTAGTCGGCGTGGTGGGCGAAGAACACGCTGCGCTGGCCGGCGGCGATGCGCTGCGCCAGCGGCGGCGCGCCGGGCGTGGCGCTGAAGATCGCGGCCACGCGGGCGTAGTCGGCCACCGAGTAGGCCGCACCCAGCAGCAGCAGCACGGCGGCGAACTGGAAACCCCGCGCCGGCACGGGCGGCGCCGCGGCCGGCGCCGCCGGCCCCTGCAGCGCGTAGCCCCAGGCCCAGGCCGTGGGCAGCAGGAAGTAGCTGTACCACAGCGGGTACTCGAGCAGGCTGTGCAGCCCGATCATCACCACCATCAGCATCGCGCAGCGCTGCGCCACGCCGATGCCCGCCGGCGCCGTCCAGGCGTTGCGCGCGCCGCGCACCAGGCCCCACACCAGCAGCCCCGTCACCAGCGCCGCCAGCGGCAGGCCCAGCTCCACCGCGAACTGCAGCACCAGGTTGTGCGTGTGGTCGAAGAAAGCCACCGGCCGGTGCGGCGAGGGCGTCAGCGTCCAGGCCAGGTTGAACTCGCCCCAGCCCACGCCGGCCAGCGGGTAGCGGCGGATCAGCGCCAGCGTGTCGCGCCAGATCGCGAAGCGCGAGCTCGAGATGTCGGTCTGCTCCAGCCGCTCGGCGCCGCCGAAGGGGTGGTGCGAATGCGCGGCCCACAGGTCCATGCCCACCCAGGCCAGCGCGTACACCACCGGGGCGGCCAGCAGCAGCACGCGCGCCGGCCGCGACAGCCGGCGGTCGAACAGGCCCCAGGCCGCCAGCAGCAGCACGCTGACCAGCCCCGTGCGCGAGGCCGTGAGCACCACCGCGAACACCAGCCCCGCCAGCAGCACCGCCGCCGGCACGCGCCGCAGCCGGCGCAGCTCGAGCAGCCCCACCACCGCCACGCACGACCACATCAGCAGGCTGCTGAGATGGTTGGGCTGGCGCAGGTTGCCCACCGCGCGGCCCGGGAACCCCGAGGTGGCGATCCACACGCCATCGGTCCAGCCCGGCGCGAACACCTGCACGCAGGCGATGGCGATGTTGACCAGCCCCGCCGCCGCCCAGCCCCAGCAGAAGGCCGCGAACAGCGCCTCGCCCCGGCCGCTGCCGCCGGCCTCGGCGCTGGCGCGGGCGCCGGCCCCGGCAGCCACCAGCAGGGCCGCCGCCGCCAGCGTGCCCAGCGCCGACAGCGCCAGGCTGGCCGGCAGCGCCTGCAGCCACGACACGCCCACGGCGCCGGCCAGCAGGGCCAGCGCGGCATAGACCGGCAGCGGTGCGGCGCGCGTGGCCACCGGGGCGCAGGCCATCACGAAGGCCGCCCACAGCGCGAACGCCAGCGCCTGGTTCAGGAACGTGGGCGAGGGCGAGACGTTGTAGGCCAGCAGCGAAGGCGCCGCCGCCGCGGCCACCGCCACGGCGATGACCCCGCCCATGGGCAAGAAGGGACGAACGGACGGCGTGGCGGGGGGCAGGGCCGGGCGGGCGGTGGGGGTCACGGGGCGATGGCTGGGGTGGGCGCCGGAAAGCTCGGCGCGGGTGTCGGCGGGTGTCGGCGGGTGGCAGTGTGCCCGGGGCCGACGGCGCGGGCGGATGCTATCAAGGCAAGGGCCGACGCGCCGCCACCGCCGTGCCGGCACCGCCTGGGCGAACCCTGCAGTCGTGCTACCATTGTGCTTACATTTTCAAACGCGAGTCGGCCATGGAAGTCGCCATCCGCAAGATGGGCAATTCTCAGGGCGTGCTGATCCCCAAGCCCATCCTGCTGCAGCTGGGCCTGCAGGGAACCGCCGATCTGCAGGTGCGCGACGGCGTGATCGAGATCCGCGCCGTGCGGCGCAATCCGCGCGAAGGCTGGGCCGACGACGCGCGCCGGCTGGCGCAGCAGGGCGGCGATGTCTTGGGCGGGCCCGCTTTGGCCAACGCCGACGACGACGCCTGGGTGTGGTGATGCAGACCGGCGAGATCTGGCTGGCCCAGCTCGACCCCCCGGTCGGCAGCGAGATCCAGAAGACCCGGCCGTGCGTGGTGGTGTCGCCCGCCGAGATGAACGCCCACCTGCGCACCGTGATCGTCGCGCCGATGGCCACCGGCTCGCGGCCGGCTGCCTTCCGCGTGCCCCTGACCTTCCAGGGCAAGCCGGGCCTGATCGTGCTCGATCAGATTCGCACGCTGGACCGGGTGTGCCTGGTCAAGCGCCTGGGGGCGCTGCGGCCGCCGACCCTGGCGGCGACGCTGCATGTGCTGCAGGCGATGTTTGCCGGCTGATGGACGAGGCGGGCGCGGCAATGCCGGTCGCCCATCCCGCGCGCCGGCCTGCGTGCGGCAGCGCAGGAGCGCGTGGCAGGCGCCAGCGATGCTGCAGCGGCTGGCAACGCTGCGGATCGACGTCGATCGCCACCCCGCGCCGTGAGCTGCTTGCGCTGGCGTGGCGCTGCGGCATGGGCGGCCAGGACTACGCCGGCCGGCACCGCTGCGTCATGCGGCTTTCAGGTCGGCGACAACGCGAATCGACTGGCTGGGAGTGGGTTGATGCCGCACTGCCGAAGCGGCGCGCATGCTCACCAAAATATCGCGCAAACGGAGGCATCGCAACGGATCGATGACGGGGCACAGGTCTGGCGAGTTGGTACCGAGACCATGCTGCTCTGCGTGAGAGAAGTGATGGGTGGCTTGCATGCCAGGCAAGCTTTGCCTGACCAAGAGCAGCGCGGGCTGCCGAAGCAGCCCGCTCGTGTGTGAACTAAACCCGAAGCCGATTACGGGTAGATACCGCGGCAGGAAGAAGGCAGGTACTTCGAGAGGATGGTCGTACCGTCCGTAGTACTACCACACCGCCAGCCGGCGATAGTCTTACCACCGTCAGTGGTACCAAGGACCGCAGTGGTTCCCGTCTGAATCGGTACCAACGTCAGAATGTTCTTACCGGCGAGCACGGGCAGGGTAGTGTCATCGGCAGTGACGGTAATAACGCCGTTTGCATCAGCCGCAACAGACTTGACAAACTTGCTCGTCTGAGTGGAGCAAGCCAGCGGAAGTGCGGCACTGGCGTCAACCCCGCTCGATGCCTGCAGCGCCTCGGTAATTCCGGTACGGCAGGCAGACGCTGCCAAGACGACCTCCGCAACTTTGGCCCGGACCGTGTAGTCCTGATACGCCGGCAGCGCCACCGCCGCCAGGATGCCGATGATCGCCACGACGATCATCAGTTCGATCAGGGTGAAACCTTGTTGGACACGCTTCATAGAAAAACTCCTGTGGGCAGGTGGGGTGGGGTGGACGACGTGACCCTCATTGCAGGGTGTGTGCCAGCCTCGAAACGTCTGCAAACGCGCGACTTTCGACACGTTCGCTGACCGGCTGCGTCACTTCCGCTGCCGCGCCGCGGCCGCCGGACGCCACAGGTGACGAAATTCGTCAGGGTCTGCGTGCACGCCACGGCGGCCCTGGACGCCCGGCCCGGCAGCCTTTGGACCTGGTCCTCTGACGTGGTCCGTTGCCTCATGAAGCCCGAACCGGTGACCGTCTACGTCCACGAAGCGTAGACGCAGTGGTCGCCGGCGAGGGCTACTCGCAGCTGGCGGTCGATCACCGGCATGCGCTGCTCGCCGGTGGCTGCGACCTGAGCCACCGAGATCCTGTCGACCGCAGGCTGGCGGCTCGGAGCGGGATCGAGCGGCTGCCGCGGGTGACGCTCGACCCGGCCTGCGCCCTGTTCGGAACGCGCACGGTCCGGTAGCCGGGCCCTCGGACCGTCCAGGTCCGCGCGGGCGGACGGGGCGCCGCGGTGGCTCAGCCCAGCCGCATCACCTGGCCGCTGGTCAGCGCGGCGATGCGGTGGCGGCTGGCCTGGGCGCCGATCTCGGCCATCACGGCCTCCACCTCGCCGGGCTTGATGTGGGTGATGTAGACCTGGGCGGGCGCGGCCAGCTGCGCCAGTTCGCGCTCGAGCTGGGCCGGGCACAGGTGCTGGCTGATGGTGGCCAGCGCGTGCTCGTCGTCGCGGAAGGCAGTCTCGATCACCAGCATGGCCAGGGGCAGCTCGCGCAGGCGGGCCCACAGCGCCGGGTTGGGGCCGGTGTCGCCGGTGAAGACCCAGGCGCCGCGGCCCGGCGCCGCGCCCAGCACGGCGTAGCCCACGGCGGGCACGGTGTGCCGCGCGGGCAGCACCTCCACCACGCGCGGGCCCAGGGCCAGGCGCTGGCCCACTTCCAGGGGCTCCAGGCGCAGCACGGGGTGCTCGGGCTCGGGCAGGCGCGTGAAGTCGGGCCAGATGACGCCGTTGAACACATGCTGGCGCAGCGCGGCCAGGGTGGCCGGCAGCGCGTGCACCACCACCGGCGGCCGGCCGGCCGCGGTGCGCCGGCGCGTGACGCTGTCGGCCAGCAGGCCGATGGCCAGCACGTGGTCGAGGTGCGAATGCGTGACCAGGATGTGGTCGATGCGGGCCATCTCGTCGAGCGTGAGGTCGCCGACGCCGGTGCCGGCGTCGATGAGCACATCGTCGTCGAGCAGGAACGAGGTGGTGCGGCTGCCGGCCGCGATCGATCCCGAACAACCGAGTACGCGAATCTGCATGGGGTGTGGGAGCGATGGGCGCGACAGGGGCGCAGGGCTCAATGCTGAGGGCGCCGGCGCGCCGGCGCAAGCCGCGGAATGCCGCCGATGGCGGGTGAATTCAGGGGGCGCTGCACGGGCGTGAAGCCCGTCACGGCGGCGGGGGCCGAAGGGCGCGGGGGGACTGCGGGGTGGCCGGCCGTCGCGTCGCAGGCACTAGGTTTTTTGTATGTACAGTCCAGTGTGTGCGAATTTGGTACGGCCCGGTCAAGAACGAACGGAACATTCGCGAGCGCGGCTTGCCCTTCGACTGGGCCGCCGACTTTGCCTTCGACACAGCCTCGTACGCTGTCGACGATCGGCAGGCGTACGGTGAAACGCGCTACGTGGCCATCGGCCTGCTCGCCGAGCGGCTGCATGTTCTGTGCTTTGCGGAGACGGTGGACGGCATCCGGGTCATCAGCTTTCGCAAAGCCAACGTGCGAGAGGTGAAGAGGCATGCCCAGGTCAAAGCCGCTGGTTGACAGCACGGGAGAGGTCCGCAACCTCACGATCAAGGATCTGCGGGCGCTCGAGCCCATGCAGGCGTTGCCGGCGTCGCTGCGCCGCAAGATCGGCACGCGTGGGCCGCAGAAGGCGCCGACCAAGGAGCGAATCACCATCCGCCTTTCGCGCGACGTGGTCGAACGATTCCGCGCCACCGGGGAGGGTTGGCAGACGCGGGTGGACGCCGCCTTGCAGGATTGGCTCAAGCGCCACAAGTCGGCCGCTTGAGCCCGGGTACGATGAAGCAACCGCGGTCGTCGAGCGCGGCGCCGACCGCGCCTAGCGGTAGATGAACTGCATCTGCGTGCCGGCGAGTTCGATCACGTCGCCGTTGCGCAGCGGCACCGAATCGCCCACCAGGGCCACGCCGTTGATGCTGGGGCGGGCGGCGCCTTCGACGTGGGCGAAGGCGTAGCCGTTGGGCCGGCGCGTGATGGAGGCCACCTGCACGCCGGGCTTGCCGACCGTGGTGACGACCTTGGTGAGCGTGACCTCGCGCCCGGCGGCGGCGCCGTTGAGCACCTTGATGGAAGCCGCGGCGGGGGCCGCGCCCAGGCCGCCGAAATCGGAATGCCCGCCCAGGCCGGGGTGGGCCGATTGCGCAGGGTGGCCCGCGCCCAGCGGCGGCGGGTGGCTGCCCGGCCGCATGATCATGGTCTTTTCGTACTCGCCCGATTCGTCGACCAGGTACTTGATCTTGTACTTGCCGATCTCGACCGTGTCGTTGTGGGTGAGCAGCTGCTTCTTGATCGCCTTGCCGTTGATGTAGGTGCCGTTGGTGCTGTTGAGGTCTTCGATGAAGACGTCGGCACCCACCATCTGCAGCACGGCGTGCTCGCCGCTGACGGCCAGGTTGTCGATGACGATGTCGTTGTAGGGGCGGCGGCCCAGGGTGGTCTTGTCCTTGGTGATCTGCACTTCCTTGATGACCACACCGTCGAGCGAAACCACCAGCTTGCCCATGCCTGCCCTCGATTCATGCCGCCGCCATCGGCCGCGGTGTGGATGCCCTGCGGCACCCTCGTTGTGCTCGGCACGGCCTGCGGGCCGCACCGTTGCCTCTCAACCTGCCTTGGATCCCATCAATCCCGTCAGCGCCGGAACGGCCACCACGACCGTGCCGGCGGCCCCGCTGCGCCACTGGCGCGGGCCAGGACGACGGAGATGTTATCCTTTCCCCCTGCATCGTTGGCGGCCCCGATCAGGGCTTCGCTGCTTGTTTCCAGCGAGTCGTGCGCCAGCAACAGCTGGCCGATGGCGATGTCGTCGAGCATGTCCGACAGGCCGTCCGAGCACAGCAGGTACACGTCGGCGGGCTGCACCTCGTGCTGGTGGGTCTCGAGCAGCACGGTGTCTTCCACGCCCACGGCCCGCGTGACCAGGTTCTTGTTGGCCGAGAACGCGGCCTGCTCGGGCGTGATGAGCCCGGCGTCGATCTGCTCCTGCAGCAGCGAGTGGTCGCGCGTGATCTGCTGCAGCCGCCCGGCGCGCAGCCGGTAGCAGCGCGAATCGCCCACGTGGCCCAGCAGCAGGCGGTCGTCGCGGAACACCGCCACCACCAGCGTGGTGCCCATGCCGGCGTACTGCGGGTTGGCATTGGCGGCATTGAAGATGGCGCGGTTGGCGTTGTCCACGCAGATGTCCATCGCGCGCCGCACCTCGGCATCGCTGGCCTGGCTGCTGGCTTCGCGCAGCCAGCGGCCGAGCTCGGTGCAGATGAACGAGGTGGCCATCTGGCTGGCGACCTCGCCGGCGTTGTAGCCCCCCATGCCGTCGGCCAGCACGGCCAGCGCGACCCCGTCGTCGATGGCCACCGAGTCTTCGTTGTTGCTGCGCTGGCGGCCGGGGTCCACCGCAGCGTGGAGCTCGATCGTGAAGGGCACGGGCGCGGTGGTCAACGGTGACGGTGGCATGAAAGGGTGGCGGATTGTGCAACGTTTCGACCCGTTACCCCGCGCCCGGCGGGCGGGGTGAGCAGGGCGTCACGAAGCAGCCGGCCAGGCGGCGGCGATGGCCTGCAGCGACTGCACCGCGGCAGCCGCATCGGCGGGCCGCTCGGCCGCGGACTTGGCCAGCAGCCGCGCCACCAGCGCGGGCAGCGCCGGCGGCAGGGCGGGGCACAGCCGGGCCAGGTCGGGCGCCGGCTCGGTGGCGGCGCGATGCAGCAGCTCGCCCAGGGTCGGCGCCTCGAACGGCAGCCGCCCGGCCAGCAGCTGGAACAGCATCGCCCCCAGGGCGTAGAGGTCGCTGCGCGGCGTGGGCAGGCCGCCGG
The DNA here is from genome assembly GCA_028872015.1 of Burkholderiales bacterium. Taxonomy (GTDB): domain Bacteria; phylum Pseudomonadota; class Gammaproteobacteria; order Burkholderiales; family Burkholderiaceae_C; genus Rubrivivax. Next base: position 8,721 of record JAGWLO010000069.1, read on the forward strand.
CCAGCAGCTCGGGGGCCATGTAGGCCGGCGTGCCAGGCACGATGCCGGTGGCGGTCTGGGTCGCGTCGGCGGTGCGGGCCAGGCCCAGGTCGACCAGCTTGAGGCTGTCGCCGGGCCAGTGCACCAGCACGTTGGCCGGCTTGAGGTCGCGGTGCACGACGCCGCGGCCGTGGGCATAGGCCAGGGCCTGCGCCACCCGCAGCGCGGCGCGCAGCACCAGCGGCTCGGGCAGCAGGCGCGGCGGGCGGGTGTAGCGCTCGAGCTCGACCCCGGGCGCGGCCTCCATCGCCAGCCAGCCCAGGCCGCCCTCGACGCCGGCGTCGAACAGGGCCACGATGCCCGGGTGCACGAGGTCGCGCGCCACCTCGGCGCTGCGCAGGAAGGCCGCACGCTGCGCCGCGTCGGCCGGCGGCAGCGGCACCAGCTTCAGCGCCACCGGGCCGGGCCGGCGCGGGTGCTCGGCCAGGTAGACGCTGCCGTGGCCGCCCGCGCCCAGCAGGCGCACGAGGCGCCAGCCAGCCAGCACGCTGCCGGGGCCCAGCGGGGTGCTCATGGCGGGCCGGCGCGGGCGCGCTGGGCCGCACGCAGGGCACGGGCGGTGCGCAGGGCCCACCAGCGCCCCACCAGCACCACGACCGCCGCGGCGCCGAGCTGCAGCGCCAGCTCGGCGCCGCGCGGCAGCGCGCCGGCCCAGGGCAGCGCCGGGTCCTGCAGCAGCATCTCAGCGGCCAGGTAGCCCAGCAGCGCGGCCCCCAGCGCCACCAGGGCGGGGAACCGCGTCATCAGCGCCAGCAGGGCCTGGCTGCCACCGATGATGAAGGGCATCGACAGGCCCAGGCCCAGCGCCAGCAGCAGCGCGCGGTCGGCCGGCGGTGCGGTGGCCGCGGCGGCGGCCACCGCCAGCACGTTGTCCAGGCTCATGACCACGTCGGCCAGCAGGATGGTGCGCACCGCGGGCCAGAGTCCTTCGTGCGCATGCGTGCCGGCGGCGCCGTCGTCGTCGGCTTCGGGCCGCAGCAGTTGCAGGGCGATCCAGAACAGCAGCGCGCCGCCCACGGCCTTGAGGTAAGGCAGCTGCAGCAGGCGCACGGCGAACAGCGTGAGCAGCACCCGCAGCAGCACCGCCGCGGCGGTGCCGCCGATGACCGCACGGCGGCGCTGCACGGGCGGCAGCCGGCGCGAGGCCAGGGCGATGACGACCGCGTTGTCGCCCGACAGCAGCAGGTTGACCCAGGCGATCTGCGCCAGCGCCAGCCAGAAAAGGGGGTCGGCCAGTTGCGCCATCCCGCCATCGTGCCGTCGAAAGCCCGCTGCGCCGGTGCGCCGGCGCACCCAGCCTAGAGCAGGGCCTTGAGCAGGCGGCCCATCTCGGAGGGGTTGCGGGTGACCTTGAAGCCGCACTCTTCCATGATGGCGAGCTTGGCGTCGGCGGTGTCGGCGCCGCCGCTGATCAGCGCGCCGGCGTGGCCCATGCGCTTGCCTGCCGGCGCGGTGACGCCGGCGATGAAGCCGACGACGGGCTTGCGCATGTACGCCTTGCACCAGCGCGCGGCGTCGGCCTCGTCGGGGCCGCCGATCTCGCCGATCATGATGACGGCGTCGGTCTCGGGGTCGTCGTTGAAGGCCTGCATCACGTCGATGTGCTTCAGGCCGTTGATCGGGTCGCCGCCGATGCCCACCGCGCTGCTCTGGCCCAGGCCGATCTCGGTGAGCTGGGCCACGGCCTCGTAGGTGAGCGTGCCGCTGCGGCTGACGACGCCGATGCGGCCCTTGCGGTGGATGTGGCCCGGCATGATGCCGATCTTGATCTCTTCGGGCGTGATCAGGCCCGGGCAGTTGGGGCCCAGCAGCAGCGTCTTCTTGCCGCCGGCCGCCTCCTTGGCCTTCATCTGGTTGCGCACCAGCAGCATGTCCTTGACCGGGATGCCTTCGGTGATGCAGATGACGAGATCGAGGTCGGCCTGCACCGCCTCCCAGATGGCGTCGGCGGCGCCGGCCGGCGGCACGTAGATCACGCTCGCGGTGGCGCCGGTGGCCGCCTTGGCCGCGGCCACGCTGGCGTGGATGGGGATGCCCTCGAAGCTCTCGCCGGCCTTCTTCGGATTCACGCCGGCCACGAAGCAGGCCTTGCCGTTGGCATAGGCCTGGCAGCCCTTGGTGTGGAACTGGCCGGTCTTGCCGGTGATGCCCTGCGTGATGACGCGGGTGTGCTTGTCGATGAAGATGGACATATGGGCCCCTCGTGTGCGGAGTACCGTACCCGGCCCCCCCGAGGGGACTGGGGCGGTCAATTGGAGTTACGCCACTGCGGCGACGATCTTCGTCGCGGCTTCGGCCATCGTGTCGGCGCTGATGATGGGCAGGCCGCTGTCGGCCAGCATCTTCTTGCCCAGGTCTTCGTTCGTGCCCTTCATGCGCACCACCAGCGGCACGCCGAGGTTGACGGCCTTGCAGGCCGCGATCACGCCCTCGGCGATGGTGTCGCACTTCATGATGCCGCCGAAGATGTTGACCAGGATGCCCTTGACCTCGGGGTTCTTGAGCATGATCTTGAAGGCCTCGGTCACCTTCTCGGCCGTGGCGCCGCCGCCGACATCGAGGAAGTTGGCCGGCTCGCCGCCGAACAGCTTGATGGTGTCCATGGTGGCCATCGCCAGGCCCGCGCCGTTGACCAGGCAGCCGATGTTGCCGTCCAGGCTGATGTAGGCGAGGTCGAACTTGCTGGCCTCGATCTCGGCCGGGTCTTCCTCGTCGAGGTCGCGGTAGGCCACGATGTCGGGGTGGCGGAACAGCGCGTTGGGGTCGAAGTTGAACTTGGCGTCGAGTGCGATCAGGTTGCCCTTGCTGTCGCGGTTGAGCGGGTTGATCTCCACCAGCGAGGCGTCGGTGGCCATGTAGCAGTTGTAGAGCTTGCGGAAGACATCGATCGCCTGCGCCGTGCTGTTGGCGGGCAGGCCGATGGCGTCGGCGATCTTCTTCGCCTGCGCGTCGCCCAGGCCGGTGAGGGGATCGATGTATTCGGTGACGATCTTCTCGGGCCTGCTGTGCGCCACTTCCTCGATGTCCATGCCGCCTTCGGAGCTGGCGATGAAGGCCACCTTCTGCGTGGCGCGGTCGGTGACGAGCGAGACGTAGTACTCCTTCTGGATGTCGGCGCCTTCCTCGATGTACAGGCGTCGCACCTTCTGGCCTTCGGGCCCGGTCTGGTGCGTCTTCAGCTGCATGCCCAGGATCTGGCCGGCCAGCTGCTCCAGCTCGGGCAGGCTGCGCGCGAGCTTGACGCCACCGCCCTTGCCGCGGCCGCCGGCGTGGATCTGCGCCTTCACCACCCAGACCGTGCCACCGAGCTTCTGCGCCGCCTCCTGCGCCTCGCGCACGGTGAACGCGGGGTAGCCGCGCGGCACCGGCACGCCATGCGCACGCAGCAGCTCCTTGGCCTGGTATTCGTGGATCTTCATGAGGGGTTCCTTGCTCGCTCGCTACGGTCGGGACTGCGGTGGGGATGTCGATCGGGGTCAGTCGGGGGTCGCGGCGGGCGCCGGCGGCCGCCACCAGCGCGGAAAGTGCAGCCGCACCACGTCGCCGTCGGCGCGCAGGGCGTGGCAGCGGTCGATCTGGAACGGCTGGCTCGCGCCCTCGGCGCTGCCGCGGGCGTCGATCACTTCGCCCACGAAGGCCTGCACCACCGCGGTCGGCAGCACCTGGGCCAGCTCGGTGATGTGGGTGCAGCCGAGCACGCCGCCCACGCGCTCGCGCAGCGCCTGGCGGAAGCCCCGCATCAGGTTCAGGCCCGCCAGCCGTGCATAGGCATCGCCATGCTCGGTGCAGTGGCCGGGGTAGGGCATCCAGCGCGTCTCGGAGCCGGCCGCGACGATGGTCATGCGCTCGTCGACCACCAGGCGCAGCAGCATCTCGTGGATCGGCGTGCCGGCCGGGCGCGGGCCGTCGATCATGGCCGTATCGCGGGTCTTGGTATCGGTCAGCAGCGCGTCGACTTCCCACAGCCCATCGCCGCGCGCGTACACCTGCACGTCGATCTGGCGGCGGTGCTTGAGCTGGCGTTGGGGCGCCGCTGGGGGAAGGGTCATGTACGGAGCTAGAGCTTGGCGCCGGCGCAGCGCGGCGGCGAATTTAGCATGCTGCTTTGCAGCACAGGCTGCGGGCCGACCCGGCGCGGCGCGACGCGGCAGATCAGTCGACGTCGGGGTCGGCGCTGCCGATGACGCGGCGGATGACCTCGCCTTCGAAGCCGCGGCCGAGCAGAAAGCGCAGCTGCCGCGCGCGCTCGGCCGCGCAGGCCGGCGGCTGGCCGAAGCGGCGGCGCCATACCTCGCGCGCGCGCTCGAGCTCGGTGGCGCGCGCCGCCTGCAGCGTGGCGGCCACCAGCGCCGGCGCCAGGCCCTTGGTCTGCAGCGTGTGCTTCAGGCGCCGCGTGCCGTAGCGCTGGCCGGCGCCGGCGAGCACCGACTCGGCGGCGCGGGCATCGCTGAGCAGGCCCTTGGCGGCCAGGTCGTCCAGCGCGGCGGCGATCTGCGCCTGTGCGCTGGCGTCGGGCCGGTCCTGCACATGGCGCGCGAGCTTGCGCTCGAGCTCGGCGCGCGTATGTTCGCGCTGTGCCAGGCAGCGCAGCGCCCGGCCCTTGACCGAAAGCGCACCGAAGGCCATGCCGCGGCCGCCCCGGCCGCCTACTCGGCGTCGGCAGCCAGCAGCGGGATGCCCATCGACTCGCGCACCTTGTTCTCGATCTCGCGCGCGATGTCGCGGTTTTCGCGCAGGAACTCGCGTGCGTTGTCCTTGCCCTGGCCGATCTTCTCGCCGTTGTAGGCGTACCAGGCGCCGCTCTTCTCGAGCACGCGGGCGGTGACGCCCATGTCGATGATCTCGCCCTCGCGGCTGATGCCCTCGCCGTACAGGATGTCGAACTCGGCGGTCTTGAAGGGCGGCGCGACCTTGTTCTTGACGACCTTGACCTTGGTCTCGCTGCCGATGACTTCTTCGGCCTTCTTGATGTTGCCGGTGCGCCGGATGTCCAGGCGCACGCTGGCGTAGAACTTGAGCGCGTTGCCGCCGGTGGTGGTTTCCGGATTGCCGAACATGACGCCGATCTTCATGCGGATCTGGTTGATGAAGATGACCATGGTGTTGGTCTTCTTGATCGTGGCGGTGAGCTTGCGCAGGGCCTGGCTCATCAGCCGCGCCTGCAGGCCGGGCAGGCTGTCGCCCATCTCGCCTTCGAGCTCGGCCTTGGGCGTGAGGGCGGCCACCGAGTCGATGACGATGAGGTCGATGCTGCCGCTGCGCACCAGCGCGTCGACGATCTCGAGCGCCTGCTCGCCGGTGTCGGGCTGGCTGATCAGCAGCTCCTGCAGGTTGACGCCCAGCTTCTGCGCGTACTGGATGTCGAGCGCGTGCTCGGCGTCGATGAAGGCGCAGGTGCCGGCCTGCTTCTGCATCTCGGCGATGACCTGCAGCGTGAGGGTGGTCTTGCCCGAGCTCTCGGGGCCGTAGATCTCGATCACGCGGCCGCGCGGCAGGCCGCCCACGCCCAGCGCGATGTCCAGCCCGAGCGAGCCGGTGGAGACGACCTGGATGTCTTCGATCACCTCGCCTTCGCCCAGCCGCATGATCGAGCCCTTGCCGAACTGCTTTTCGATCTGCGCCAGCGCGGCCTGCAGGGCCTTGGCCTTTTCGGTGTTGAGCGCTTTGACGGGTGCGTCCATGGTGATCTCCTCGGTTGCCGCGATTATGGCGCACGAACTGGATATGCGTACAGCTCCTTGGGGGTAACTCCCGGGATGGCCCCCGCGCGGGGGCGGGTGGCGTTCCTAGAATCCGGAGCCAGGGCTGCAGAGCCGAACCGCGCCCGCGGTCCACCGGGTGGAGACCAGCCGATGCGCATCCTCATCGCCGAAGACGACCAGGTGCTGGCCGACGGGCTGTTGCGCGCCTTGCGCGGCGCCGGCTATGCGGTCGACCAGGTCGACAGCGGCAGCCAGGCCGATGCCGCGCTCTCGGCGCAGGCCTTCGACCTGCTCATCCTCGACCTGGGGCTGCCGCGGCTGCACGGCTTCGAGGTGCTGCGCAAGCTGCGGGCGCGGGGCACGCCGATGCCGGTGCTGATCCTGACCGCGGCCGACAGCGTGGAGCAGCGCGTCAGGGGCCTGGACCTGGGCGCCGACGACTACATGGCCAAGCCGTTCGCGCTGCAGGAGCTGGAGGCGCGCGTGCGCGCCCTGACGCGGCGCGGCCTGGGCACGGCCTCGCACCTGCTCAAGCACGGGCCGCTCACCTTCGACGCCACCGGCCGCGTGGCCTACCTCAACGACCAGCTGGTGGAGCTGTCGGCGCGCGAGCTCGGCCTGCTCGAGGTGCTGCTGCAGCGCGCCGGCCGCCTGGTCAGCAAGGACCAGCTGGTCGAGCGGCTGTGCGAATGGGGCGAGGAGGTGAGCAACAACGCCATCGAGGTCTACGTCCACCGCCTGCGCAAGAAGATCGAGCAGGGCCCGGTGCGCATCGCCACCGTGCGCGGGCTGGGCTACTGCCTCGAGAAGATCGCCTCCTGAATGGACGCGGTGCCGGGGCGCGAGCAGCGCTCGCTGTTCGGCGAGATCCTCGACTGGATGCTGGCGCCGCTGCTGCTGCTGTGGCCGATGAGCCTGGGCCTGACCTGGATGGTGGCGCAGGGCATCGCCAACCGGCCCTACGACCGCGAGTTGGCCAACGAAGTGCGCGCGCTGGCGCAGCAGGCCGCCGTGCATGCCGCCGCGCCCGGCCTGGCGCCGGCGCGGCGCCGCGCCGAGATCGAACAGCTGGCCGCGCTGCTGACGCGCCAGGACGACGAGGACCTGAACTGGTACCAGGTGCTGGGCACGCGCGGCGAGCTGCTGGCCGGCGCTGCCGCGCTGCGGCTGCCGGCCGACGACGCCGCCACCGCGCCGGGGGTGCAGCTGCGCGACGACGTCATCGACCACGAGCCGGTGCGGGTGGCCTCGCTGTGGCTGCCCGAGACGGCGGCCCCGTCGGCATCGGCCTCAGCCGGTGCGGCCGCGCCGTCCCGGGCCCTGGTGCAGGTGGCCGAGACGCTGGGCAAGCGCTCGCGCCTGGCCACCGAGATCATCAAGGGCCTGATCCTGCCGCAGTTCGCGATCCTGCCGCTGGCGGTGCTGCTGGTGTGGTTCGCGCTGGCGCGCGGCATCCGCCCGCTGGCCGAGCTGCAGCAGCGCATCCGCCGGCGCGAGAGCACCGACCTGTCGGCCATCGCCGAGGGCGACGTGCCCGAGGAGGTGGCGCCGCTGGTGCGCGCCATCAACGACCTGCTGCGCCGGCTCGACCAGGGCACCGCCGCGCAGCGCCACTTCCTGGCCGATGCCGCGCACCAGCTCAAGACGCCGCTGGCGGGGCTGCGCATGCAGGCGGAGCTGGCCGCGCGCGCGATCGACGGCGGCCGCAGCGACCCGGCGGCGGTGCGGCATTCGCTGCACCAGATTGCGCATTCGACGCAGCGCGCCTCGCACATGGTGAACCAGCTGCTGTCGATGGCGCGCGCCGAGGATGCCGGCCAGGCGCTGCGGCACCAGACGGTGGACCTGGCCGCGATCACGCGCGACGTGGTGCGCGACTTCGTGCCGCGCGCGCTGGCGCGCCGCATCGATCTCGGCTACGACGGGCCCGACCCGTCGCCGGCCACGCAGCTGCAGGCCGAGCCGGTGCTGCTGGGCGAGCTGGTGCGCAACCTGATCGACAACGCGCTGCAGTACACGCCCGCGGGCGGCACCGTGACGGCGCGCGTGCGCGCCGGGGCCGACGGCGGCGGCGGCGCGCTGCTGCAGGTGGAGGACAGCGGCCCGGGCATCCCGGTGGCCGAGCGCGAGGCGGTGTTCCGGCCCTTCTACCGGCTGCCCGACACCGCGGTGGAGGGCAGCGGCCTGGGCCTGGCCATCGTGCGCGAGGTGGCCGAGCGGCATGGCGCCACGCTGAGCCTCGAGGATGCCCGCCCGGCGGGCACGCAGGCGCCTGCCGGGGCGCGCTTCAGCGTGCGCTTCGCGCCGGCGGCCGCGGCGGACCTCACGACGGCATGAGCCGGCGGCTGCGCGCCACCGACATCAGGATGCCCAGCCCGAGCCCGAGCGAGACCATGGCCGTGCCGCCGTAGCTGACGAACGGCAGCGGCACGCCCACCACGGGCAGGATGCCGCTGACCATGCCCATGTTGACGAAGGCGTAGGTGAAGAAGCTCAGCGTCACCGCCCCCGCCAGCAGCCGCGTGAACACGGTGGGCGCCTGCCCCGCGATCACCAGGCCGCGGAAGATCAGGAAGACGAAGCCCAGCAGCAGCACCAGCACGCCGACGAGCCCGAACTCCTCGCAGAAGGCGGCGAAGATGAAATCGGTGGTGCGCTCGGGGATGAACTCCAGGTGCGTCTGCGTGCCCTGCATGAAGCCCTTGCCGGTGACGCCGCCCGAGCCGATGGCGATCATGCCCTGGATGATGTGGAAGCCCTTGCCCAGCGGGTCGGTGGTGGGGTCGAGCAGGGTGCAGATGCGGTGCTGCTGGTAGTCGCGCAGCACCGGCCAGCTCACGCCCGGGGCGCAGATGCGGTGCTCGTTGACGATGACCACGCCCACCGCGATGGCACCCGTCAGCAGCACCGGCAGCACCAGCTTCCACGACAGCCCGGCGAAGAACATCACGTAGACGCCGCTGGCCAGGATCAGCAGCGCGGTGCCCAGGTCGGGCTGCTTGATCACCACCGCCACCGGCGCCAGCAGCAGCAGCGCCGCGACCAGGAAGTCGGGCACGCGCAGCTGCCCCTCGCGCTTCTGGAACCACCAGGCCAGCATCAGCGGCATCGCGATCTTCAGGATCTCGCTGGGCTGGATCACCACGCCCAGGTTCAGCCAGCGCGTGGCGCCCTTCTTCGTGATGCCCAGGCCCGGCACGGCCGTCATCAGCACCAGCACCACGCCCGCGATGTACAGCGGCACCGCCAGCCGCTGCAGCTTCTGCGGCGGCACCTGCGCGGCCAGGAACAGCACCGCCAGCGCCAGCGCCATGTTCCGCACCTGGTCGGGGAATCGCGTGCCGTCGTCGAAGCCGGCCGAGTACATGGCCACCAGGCCGATCGTGCCCAGCATCAGCACCGCCAGCAGCAGCGGAATGTCGAAGCCGGCGAACGCGCGCCGCAGCCGCCACCCCAGCGACGGACGCGTCAGCACGGCGTTCACGGCGCGGGCCTCATCGCAGGGCCACCGCGGTGGCGGCCGAGGCCGCCGGTGACGGTCCCGGTGCAGGTCCGGGCGCAGGCCCGCCCGGCACCGAGGCGGCCAAGGCGCTCGGGCCCGGCACATCGCCGGGCAGCGGCACGTCGGTCGCGCGGCGCGGCGTGCCGATGGGCACGGTGCTCTTGCCCACGCTGGTGGCGGCGATGTCTTCCTCGCTCGGGTATTGGCCGAGCAGTTCGTAGTCGAGCACGCGGCGCGCGATCGGCGCCGCGGCCTGGGCCCCGAAGCCGGCGTTCTCGACCACCAGGGCGACCACGATGCGCGGCGCATCGGCCGGCGCGAACGCCACGTACAGCGCGTGGTCGGTGAGGCGATCGCCCAGGGCCTTGGCGTTGTACTTCTCGTTCTGCTTGATGCCCACCACCTGCGCCGTGCCGGTCTTGCCGGCCGAGACGTAGGGCGCGCCCTTGAACACGCCGACCTCGCCCACCGTGCCCTGGGGGTCGGCGTTGACGCCGATCATCGCCTGCAGCACCACGGCCAGGTCCTCGGGCTTGATCGGCACCGGGGGCAGCGCCTTGGGCGCGATCACCTGGCGCCGGCCGCTCACCGGGTCGACGATCTCGTGGACCAGGTGCGGCACGAAGTGGCGCCCCCCCTCGGCCAGCGTGGACAGCGCCTGCGCCATCTGCAGCACGGTGTAGTTGTTGTAGCCCTGGCCGATGCCCAGCGAGATGGTCTCGCCGGCGTACCAGCGCTGCTGGTCGGGCTTGCGGTAGACGCGCCGCTTCCAGGCCTCGGACGGCAGCACGCCGCGCACCTCGCCCTGGATGTCGATGCCGGTGAGCTCGCCGAAGCCGAAGGGCCGGGTGTGCTCGGCGATCGCATCCACGCCCAGGTCGGCAGCCACCCGGTAGTAGTACGTGTCGCACGAGACCACGAGCGAGCGGTACATGTCCACCACGCCGTGGCCGCCTTCCTTGTCGTCGCGGAACTTGTGGCTGCCGAACATGAAGTAGCCGGGGTCGACGATGGTCTGCTGCGGCGTGCGCACGCCGGTGGCCAGCGCCGCCAGCGCCATGTAGGGCTTGTAGGTCGAGCCCGGCGGGTAGGTGCCGCGCAGCGCGCGGTTCAGCAGCGGCTTGTCGGGCGATTCGTTCAGGGCGCGCCAGTTCTCGCTGTCGATGCCGTCGACGAACAGGTTGGGGTCGAAGGTGGGCATGCTGACGAAGGCCAGCACCTCGCCGTTGCGCGGGTCCATCGCGACCAGCGCGCCGCGGCGCTTGCCGTACAGGCGCTCGACCAGCGCCTGC
>JAGWLO010000007.1 GCA_028872015.1 Burkholderiales bacterium
GCGGGCGCGGCGCCGGCGCCCTGCGGGCGGTCGACGCGCGCGATCAGCTCGCCCAGCGCGTCGCGCTGCGCGGCGCCGGGCGCCGGGTCCGACGAGCGATCGCGGAGCAGCGCCAGCAAGGGGTCGGGCGGCTCGGTCGGGAACAGGTCGAACAGCAGCCGCCACTGGTAGCGCGCCACCGGCGCCAGCGCCAGCTGCTGCGGCCGCACCGGCTGCTTCAGGTCGAACACCAGCCGCACCACGTGCGGCTGGTACTGGCCCACGCGCACGCCGGCGATGTAGGGGTCGTCGGCCTGCACCTGGCCCACCAGGTCGCGCAGCTCGGGGCTGAGCTGCAGGCCGGCGATGTCCACCACCAGCCGGTAGGGCGCCTCGGTCAGCAGGTGGGTGGCCTGCAGCGGCTGGTCGGACTCGATGGTCACGCGCGTGTAGTCGCGCGCGGGCCAGATGCGCACGGCCACGATGGCGGCGCCGAACGCCAGCTGCGGCCCCGCCAGCAGCAGCGCCAGCCCGCCGCTGCCGCCCAGCCGCGACAGGCGCTGCAGCGCGCGACGGCGCGGCAGCAGCGTCATCGCAGCAGGTCCTGCCCGCGCGGGCTCAGGGCCTGGGCCTGCACGTCGCGCAGCGTCTCGGGCTCCCCGTGCGCGGCCCTGCCCGGCTCGATCGTCAGCCGCAGGTCGGGCCGCGGCAGGTGGCCGGCGGCATGCTCGGGCCACTCGGCCAGCTTGAGCCCCGGCGCCGCGAACAGGTCTCGGAAGCCGGCATCGGCCCATTCGCGCGGGTCGGCGAAGCGGTAGAAGTCGAAGTGCGAGATGCTCAGCCCCGGCAGCGCGTGCGGCTCGAGCACGGCATAGGTGGGACTCTTGATGCGGCCGGCCACGCCCAGCGCGCGCAGCAGGTGGCGCACGAAGGTGGTCTTGCCGGCACCCAGCGGGCCGCGCAGCTCGATGAAGCTGTCGCCCAGCTCGGGCTGCTGCCGGATGGCCTGCGCGATGCGGCCCGCGAACGCGGCGCACGCAGCTTCGTCGGGCCAGTGCAGGACTCGGCTTCCTAGAATCGGCGCATGCATGGGCAATCGGACGGCGAACTTCGAGCGGACGCCGGCGCCATCGTCGCGCAACTGCGGCACTGGGCCCGTGAGCTGGGATTCTCCCAGATCGGCATCGCCGACATCGACCTCGCCGCGGCCGAGCCCGGCCTGCAGGCCTGGCTGGCCGCGGGCTTTCACGGCGCGATGGGCTACATGGCCGCGCACGGCACCCGGCGTGCCCGGCCGGCCGAGCTGGTGCCGGGCACGCTGCGCGTGATCAGCGCCCGCATGGACTACCTGCCGCGCGCGGCGCCGGCAGGTTGGTGCGAGGAAGAGCTGCAGGCGCTGCGCGCCCCGCAGCGCGCCGTGGTCTCGGTCTATGCCCGCGGCCGCGACTACCACAAGGTGCTGCGCACGCGGCTGCAGCGGCTGGCCGAGCGGCTGGCCGCGGCGGTGGGCCCGCTGGGGCACCGCGTGTTCACCGATTCGGCGCCGGTGCTCGAGGTGGAGCTGGCCACGCGCGCCGGGCTGGGCTGGCGCGGCAAGCACACGCTGGCGCTCACGCGCGAGGCGGGGTCGATGTTCTTCCTGGGCGAGATCTTCATCGACCTCGCGCTGCCGGTGGACGGCGCCGCCAGTGCCCATTGCGGCAGCTGCAACGCCTGCCTGGCGGCCTGCCCCACGCAGGCCATCGTCGCACCCTACCGCCTGGATGCGCGACGCTGCATCAGCTACCTCACGATCGAGCACCCGGGGCCGATCGACCCCGCGCTGCGGCCGCTGATGGGCAACCGAATCTACGGCTGCGACGACTGCCAGCTCGCCTGCCCGTGGAACAAGTATGCGCAGCGCAGCCCGCTGCCCGATTTCGATCCGCGCCCGGGGCTCGACGGTGCCGGCCTGCTGACGCTGTGGGCCTGGGACGAGGCCGAGTTCCTGCGCCGCACCGAAGGCAGCGCGATCCGGCGCATCGGCCATGCGCGCTGGCGGCGCAACCTGGCGGTGGCGCTGGGCAACGCCTGGCGCGAGACTGGCGACCCGGCCATCGCGCAGGCGCTGGCCCGCTACCTGGCCGCGCCGGACGAGGTGCCCGACGCCTTGGTGCGCGAGCATGCCGCCTGGGCGCTGGCCCAGCGCGCGGCGGGCACCCTGCATGACCCGGAGCCGACATGACCCTGGTGGCCTTGTCGCCCTGGTCGCCCTGGTCGGCCTTGCTCACCGCGGCGGGCCTTGTCGGCCCGTCGCCCGCCCCTTGCGTTGAGAGCCCATGACCCCTTCGCGATCCACCCCCCCCCTCACGCCGGACACCGGCACGCGCCGGCGCTGGCTCGGCCGCGCGCTGTCGGGCATCCTGGCCGGTGCGATGCTGGCCGCCGCGCCGGGGCTGCACGCCGCCGACGACACCGTCACGGTGGCTGGCCAGCCCTTCGTGCGCCGCCTCCAGCTGGCCGGCAGCGAGTTGCAGCTCAACGGTACCGGCGTGCGCGGCTGGTACAAGGCCTACGCCGCGGGCCTGTACCTGGTGCAGCCCAGCCGCGACCCCGCCCGCGTCGCGGCGCAGCCGGGCCCGAAGCGGCTGCAGCTGCGCATGCGCTTCGACCTGCCCGCGAGCGCCTTTGCCAGCGCCTTCCGCACCGGCGTGCTGCGCAACGTCGCACCCGCCGAGGCGGCGCGCCTGGAGCCGCGCATCGCCGACTTCGAGGCCCGCGTGCGGGCGCTGGGCACGGTGCGCGACGGCGACGTGATCGACCTCGACCAGATCCCCGGCCGGGGCCTGTTGTTCAGTGTCAACGGCCGGCCTCAGGGTGCGCCGATCGTGGGCGACGACTTCTACGCGGCGCTGCTGCTGGCCTTCGTCGGCGACAAACCCTACGACGACAAGCTCAAGGCCGGCCTGCTCGGCGGCGCGGCTTGAGCGACACGCCAGCGCCGGGCCCGCCCGCGGCCCCCCAGGCTGACCAGGCCGCGATCGACCGCTTCATCGACGCGCTGTGGATCGAGGACGGCCTGGCCCCGCTGACGCTGGCGGCCTACCGGCGCGACCTCGGCCTGTACGCGGCCTGGCTGCACGCCCAGGCCGGCAAGACCCTGGAGCAGACCAGCGAGGCCGACCTGCTGGCCTTTGCCGCGGCACGCCACGCGGCCACCCGCGCCACCACCGCGAACCGGCGCCTGACGGTGTTCCGGCGCTACTTCCGCTGGGCGCTGCGCGAGCGCATCGTCGACGCTGACCCCACGCTGCGGCTGCTGGCAGCGCGCCAGCCGCTGCGCGTGCCGCGCACGCTCAGCGAGGCCCAGGTCGAGGCCCTGCTGGCCGCGCCCGACACCGCCACCGCCCTGGGCCTGCGCGACCGCACCATGATCGAGCTGATGTACGCCAGCGGCCTGCGCGTGAGCGAGCTGGTCGAGCTGAAGAGCCTGAACCTGGGCCTGGACGAAGGCGTGGTTCGCGTGCGGGGCAAGGGCGCACGCGAACGCCTGGTGCCTTTCGGCGCCGAGGCCCAGGCCTGGCTCGGCCGCTACCTGGCCACGGGCCGCGGCGCGATCCTGGCCGGCCAGACCAGCGAGGCGCTGTTCGTCACCCGCCGCGGCGCCGGCATGACGCGGCAGATGTTCTGGCGCCTCGTCAAGCGCCACGCGCTGGCCGCCGGCATCACCGCGCCGCTGTCGCCGCACACGCTGCGCCACGCCTTCGCCACCCACCTGCTGAACCACGGCGCCGACCTGCGCGCGGTGCAGATGCTGCTGGGCCATGCCGACATCGGCACCACCACCATCTACACCCACGTCGCGCGCGAGCGGCTGCGCATGCTGCACGCACAGCACCATCCGCGAGGCTAACGCCCGAGTTCGCTGCTCACCGGGCTCGGCCCGCGGGGGTGTGCGGGGCCAGGGCCCAGGAGCAGCGGGCGCGCGCCACGCCACAATCGCGCCGCCATGGATCACAGCTTTGTCTCCGCCTTCGTCCTGCTGCTGCTGGTGCTCGACCCGCTGGGCAGCCTGCCGATCTTCATCTCGGTGCTGCGAGGCGTGGCGCCCGAGCGCCGGCGCGCGGTGGCGCTGCGCGAGCTGGGCATCGCCTTCGCCGTGCTGCTGCTGTTCATGGTCGGCGGGCAGGGTTTCCTGAGCCTGATGCGGCTGTCCGAGCGCTCGCTGGAGGTGGCCGGCGGCGTGATCCTGCTGATCATCGCCATCCGCATGATCTTCACCGGCGGCGGCGAGATCTACGCCGCCGAAGGGACGGGGCGCGAGCCCTTCATCTTCCCGCTCGCGGTGCCCCTGCTGGCCGGGCCGTCGGCGATGGCCACCGTGCTGCTGCTGGCCTCGCGCCAGCCCGGGCGCATCGTCGAATGGGTGGGCGCGCTGAGCGCGGCGATGGCGGTCTCGGGCGTGGTGCTGCTGGCCGCCGACCGCATCCGCGGCTGGCTCGGCGATTCGGTGGTCACCGCGTTCGAGAAGCTGATGGGCCTGGTGCTGACGGCGGTGGCGGTGGAGATGATCCTGGCCGGCCTGAAGCGCTACTTCTTCGGGCCCTGAGCCCGCCGCCTGCCGGGGCTCGACCGGCCGCGCTAGGCGCGGCCGGCACGGCCGGCGCAGTTCAGCGCGTGCCGCTCACTTCAACCTCGACCCGGCGGTCGGGCTGCAGGCAGGCGATCAGCTTCGCCCGGGCCTTGACGCCCTGGCAGTCGCCGGGCTTGGTGACGGGGGAACTGGCGCCCCGGCCCACGGCCGACACCTTGCCTGCATCGATGCCGCCCGGGCCCACCAGGTAGGCCTTCACCGCTTCGGCGCGGCGCGTCGACAGGGCCTGGTTGTAGGCGGCGGGGCCGAGCCGGTCGGTGTAGCCCTCCACCTGAATGACGTCGTAGCGGGTGCCGTCCAGCTCCCGGGCAAAGCGGTCCAGCGCCTGACGGCCTGCGGGCTGCACCTCGGAGCGATCGAAGGCGAACAGCGAGTCGGCCGAGAAGGCGACGCGCCGGATCGGGACCGGCAGCGGCGCGGGCGGCGCCACCGGGGCCGGCACGACGGCCACGGGCGCCGGCTCGGGCGCCGGCTCGGGCGCCGGGGCCGCGTACACGGGCGGGGCCAGCGCGATCTGCGGCGCCGCCTCGGGGGCGCGGCCGAAGGGGATCACCAGGCCCACTGAGACCAGGTTCACGTCGCCGCGGTGGCCCACCGCGTCGTTCACGCGGTAACGCTCGAACTCGCCGCGCAGGAACAGCGAGCGCGTCAGCTCGTACTGCAGGCCGGCGCCGAGCTTGAAGTTGGTGGCGCGCTGGCTCGGGGTGGGGTTGAGCACGGTGACGGCGCCGCTGCCGCCGAAGCGGTCGCTGGCCTTGGCGTATTGCGCGCCCACGCGGCCGATCGCCGACAGCCGCTCGGTCAGCGGCAGCGTGCCGACGAGGTCGAGGTTCAACCCCTGCAGCTTGATCTGTCCGTCCAGCGTGCCGGCGGGCACGGTGGTGGACGTGAAGCCGAACTTGCCGAGGTTGAAGTAGCCGGCCTCCAGGCCGAGGTAGCGGTTGAACTGGTAGCCGCCGAACACCTTGAACCCGGTGTCGCGCTGGTGGTGCGACATCGTCGTCGTGGCCAGGCCCGCGCCCAGCAGGCTGGCCGTGATGCCCGGGTCGTCGATGCGCGCCCGCGACTGGCCGACGGAGGCGCCGCCGTAGAAGTAGCTGTCGTCCTGGGCCCGGGCCGGCAGGGTCGCGGCGGCCAGCAGGGCGCCGAGCCCGGCCAGGCCGCAGCGCTGCAGCGTGTGGAGTCTGTTCATGGCGATCTTTCGGTAGGGGTGGAGTAGGCGCAGGCGGCCGGGGTGCCGCGGTCAGGGCGCGACGATCGTGGTGTTGACCATCGTCACCGAGGCCGTCAGGCCCAGGGCGCGCCCCGTCAGCGTGGTCTGCTGGGTCTGGCCGGCGGTGGAGATCGTGACGCCGGCCGGCGCGATGACGGTGCCCACCATGGCGCTGCCGTCCTCGATGCGCGCGGCGCTGCCGACTTGCCAGTACACGTTGCGGGCCTGGGCTCCGTTCACCAGCAGCACGTGGCGCGGCGTGGCCGTCAGCCCCACCGTCAGGGCCGCGGCGCTCTGGAACACCCACACCGCGTTCGCGTTGCCCTGCGCGTCCAGGGTCAGGTCGCCGCTGGTCACGGCGAAGGTGCCGCCGGCGGCCGTGTACACCCCCGGGGCCAGCACCAGTCCGCCGAGCTGGCCGGCGCCCGGGTCGCTGCCGCGGGGCAGCGCGGCCAGGGCGTTGTAGGCCGACTGTGCATCGGCGAGCGCCTGCGTGGCGATGGCCATCGTCGCGCTCGTGCCCGGAGCCGGCGGGGCGCAGTTGATGCTGCCATTGACGGCGCCGATGTTCAGGGGCGTCTGGCTGTAGACGTTGGTGGCGTCGTGCAGCCCGGTGATCAGCGTGCACGCCGCGGTGCTGCCGACGTTGCCGCCGATGACCGTGGCGATGCCCTGGTTGGTGACGCCGGCGGCGCCGCCGAAGGCGCCGAAGCTGGCCGCGCTGCGCAGGTCGACGGGAGCCAGGCAGGCCTGCGTGCCGGTGGTGAAGCGCCAGACCCGGTCGCTGGCCAGCGGGTTGCCGGCCAGGTCGGCCACGCCGGCGCTGCCCGACTTGACGGTGGCGGTGAAGGTCGTGCTGGCCGCGAAGCCGGCGGTCGCCGTCGGCACGAAGGTCGCCACCCGGGTGGGCGCGTCGTAGCTCACGCTGCCGGGCACCGCCACGCCACCGGCTGTGACGCCGAAGGTGGTGCTGTTCAGGGTGGCGGGGTCCATCGGCTTGCTGAAGGTGACGCTCACGGCCGAGCCCAGGCAGGCGCTGGTGCTGGCATCCGCCGGGCTGACGGCGGTGACGGTCGGGGCGACGAGGTCGGCTGCCGCGCCGGTGCCGAAGCGCCAGACCTGGTTGCCGGCGTTCGGCACCACGGCCGCGTTGCCGGCCAGCGCATTGCCGGCCAGGTCGGTGGCTGCGGTGGTGACGGTGGCCGTGAACTGGTCGTTGGCGGCCAGCACCCCGGCGCCGGGCTTGAAGGTGGCGGTGCGCGCCGCGGCGGCATAGCTCACGGAACCGGCCACGGGGGTGCCCAGCGTGGTGTCGGTCAGGGTGAAGCTGGTGGACGTCAGCGTGGCCGGGTTCATGGCCTTGCTGAAGGTGACGGTGACGGCCGTGTTGGTGGCCACGTTGGCCGCACCGGTGGCGGGCACCGTGAGCACGACCGTGGGTCGCGTGGTGTCGGACAGCGTCGGGGTGACGAAGGTGGCCACGGCGGGTGCGCCCAGCACCGGGTCGAGCGTGCCGCCGCCGCACCCGGCCAGCAGGGCGGGCAGCCATGCCAGCGCCAGCAGGGCCCGGGTGCCGTATCGGAGGTGAAAGAGGTTCATGGTGGATTCCTGCGGCCGGCATCGGCGGCAGGGGGTCTGCCGGCGCGATCGTCCGAGAGGCGATGGTGGGCCCGGGGCCGTCCGGGGGCTGTCCGACAAACAGCCGTTCGGGCACGCCGGAAGGCGCACCCGGCTGTAGGACGACGCGCTGCGGCCCCGGGTCCTGCCCACGGACCGCCCAGGGGTCGCTCAGGGGCCGTTGCTAGGCCGTGTAGAACACGTCCAGCGTCGGGAAGGCGGCTTCACCCCGCAGGCAGTCCCACAGATAGACCGCGAAGCCGGGGTCGCCGGTCCAGAGCGAATAACGCAGCCGGCCGTGCTGCGCGGCCTCGGCCTCGGTCTGCGCGATGCCGTGCATCGCAAAGGCGCGCGCGCGCGCCAGCCACCGCGGGTCGCCGGTGCGGCGGTACAGCTTGAGGAAGGCGTAGCCGTTGCCCCCGGTGCCGTGGCAGAGGTTCGAGCCCTTCTTCAGCGGCCCGGCGGCCCAGGTGGCCTCGCCGGCGGCGACGAGCAGCGCGTCGAGCTCGGGGCCGGGCAGGTCGGCCAGGCAGACCACGAAGCCCGGCGCGCCATGGCAGAACTGCATCAGCATGCGCGGCGCCTGGCCCGGCGTGAGCTCGAGCCAGGCGCGCCAGCTGGCCCGCGCGCCGTCCCAGGTGGCGGTGCGCTGCACGGTGTTCACGATGCAGGCTTGCCAGGCGGCCCAGTCCGCCGGGTCGAGCAGCGCGCGGCCGCGGATCAGCGGCGAGGCGGTGGCGACGAAGCCGTGCACCGCGTCGAGGTAGGTGCTGCGGCGGCCGTACAGGTCCTGCGTCCAGTAGGCGCAGGCGTGCTCGGCGGACCATTCCAGCTGCGACCACAGCCGTGCCGCGGTCTGGCGGAACAGCGCGGCCCAGCGGGCCTGGCCGGTGTGCTGGTGCAGGAAGAGCGCCGCCAGCAGGGTGCCGGGCGCGCCCCACATGAGCTCGCGCGCCGGGTGGTCGATGTTGCCGGCGATCAGCGCGGCCAGCGCGTCGGCGCGTGCCGGCGTGGGCCGGGCGCCCTGGGCCAGCAGCAGGATCGGCGTGTCGCCCATCAGGTACGACGCGAAGTCCTCGCTGCCGGCGGACTGCAGGCAGGCGCGGTTGTGCTGCAGCAGCGGCTCGAGCACGCCCAGGTAGCTGCGCGAGAGCCTGGCCGCGCCCACGCCCTGCAGGTGGTGCAGGGCCCAGATCACGCCACAGGCGCCGTCGTACAGGCGGGTGGCGCGCTGCTGCGGGTCGTCGCCGGGCTCGAGGTCGCGCGGGTGCAGCGGCCAGTACCGATCGGGGGCGTAGCGGGCCTCGGTGTCGGCCACGATGCGCTGGATCGCGGCGCGGGCCGCCGCCTCGCTCCAGGCGATGGGCTGCAGGGGCTCGTGGCGGGCGGGGTCGAACAGCCGGGTCATCGCATCGTGCGCCTCATCGGCCGCGCAGGTGCGCCGGTGCCTCCAGCCGCCGGGCCAGGGTCGACAGCAGCAGCGTCAGCACGAGGTAGATGGCCGAGACCGCGAGGTAGGGCTCCCAGTAGCGCGAATAGGCGCCGGCCACCGTGCGCGCGGCCAGCGCCAGCTCGGCCAGGCCGATGGCCGAGACCAGCGACGAATCCTTGATCAGCGTGACGCCCTCGTTCACCAGCGCCGGCACCATGCGCCGGAAGGCCTGCGGCAGGATCACGAAGCGCATCGCCTGGGCGTGGCTCAGGCCCACGCTGTAGGCGGCCTGGGTCTGGCCGCGGTGGATGCTCTGGATGCCGGCGCGGAAGATCTCGCTGATGTAGGCGCCGGCGTTCAGGCTCAGCGCCACGCAGCCCGACAGGAAGGCGCCATGGGCCTGGCGGAACTCGCGCGCCGCATCGCCCGACAGCAGCAGCCCGTGGTCGGCGTTGATCAGCGCCGGCATGAGCGCGAAGTGCACCAGCAGGATCTGCACGAACAGCGGCGTGCCGCGGAAGAAGATCACGTAGGCCGAGGTCACCGTGCGCAGCCCCTGCAGCGCCCAGCGCGCCGGCGCCCGGGCCGGGCGCGGCGCATCGCGCGAGCTGCTGACCAGGCCCAGGGCCACGCCCAGCGCCAGCCCGGCGCCGATCGCCACCAGCGTGAGCTCGATCGTCACCAGCAGCCCGTGCAGGAACAGCGGCCCGTAGCCGGCCAGGATCTCCCAGTGCAGCCCGGGCGCGGTGTCGGACACGGGCGCCGACGCCGCGGCCGCCGCGGCTTCCGCGGCACCGAAGTAGCTGGCGTAGATGCGGGCATAGGTGCCGTCGGCGCGGATCGCGGCCAGGCCCTGGTTCAGACGCGCCCGCAGCGCGCCCTCGTCCTTGCGCAGGGCCATGCCGTAGTGCTCGGTGACGAAGCCCGGGTCGCTGACGGTCTTGAAGCCGCCGCCGGCGTTGTGCGCCACGTAGTTGACCACCACGCCGTTGTCGGCCACCACGGCGTCCAGGCCGCCGGCTTCCAGCTCTTTCAGGGCCAGCGGCGTGGACTCGAAGCGCTTGATGTCGGGGCTGGTCTTGCCCATCAGCCGCGACACCACCTCGTCGCCCGAGGTGCCGGTCTGCACGCCCACCTTCAGCCCGCGCAGGTCGGTCAGGCGCGCCACCGGGCTGTCCTGGCGCACGGCGATCAGCTGCCGCGCATCGAAATACGGGTCGGTGAAGGCCATGCTGGCCTGGCGCTCGGGCGTGATCGAGACGGCCGAGACGACGAGGTCGCGGTCACCCTGGGCCAGGGCGTTGAAGATGCCTTCCCAGGGCGTGTTGACGAACTTCACCTGCAGCCCGGCGTGGGCGGCCACCGCGCGCACGATGTCGATGTCGAAGCCGACGATCCGGCCCTGCTCGTTCTGGCTCTCGAAGGGGGCGTACGAGGCGTCGGTGCCCACCGTCAGCACGCGCGGCACCTCGGCCGCCCGGGCCAGGGGGCCGAGCAGCAGCGCCAGGCCCAGCATCAGGAGGGCGTGCCGCGCGCGGCGCAAGGGCAGGGCAGGGACCATGGGTGGGCTCGTGGGGCTCGTGGGTCTCGTGAAGCGGCAGGCCGCGGATCGCCAAATCAGTTTAAGGGGCGGCAGGGCGCGCAGGGCGGGCTCAGCGTGCCGCCTCGAGGGCCGCGATCTCGGCCTGGCTGAAGCCCGCCGCGCGCCGCGCCGCAAGGTTGAACGGGCCACGCAGCCGGGGCGCGCCGTGGCGCGCGGCCAGCAGCGCGTAGTGCGCCACCGGGTCGAGGCCCTCGCGCGCGCACAGCCAGCGGTACCAGCGGTTGCCGATGGCCACGTGGCCCACCTCGTCGCGCAGGATCACGGCCAGGATCTCCACCGCCCGCAGGTCGCCGGCGCGCGCCAGCCGGGCCTGCATCGGCGGCGTGGCGTCCAGGCCGCGCGCTTCCAGCGTGCGCGGCACCAGCGCCATGCGGGCCACGATGTCGCCGGCCGTCTTCTCGCACATCGCCCACAGGCCGTCGTGGGCGTCGAAATCGCCGTAGCCATGACCCAGCGTCGCCAGGTGCGCGGCCAGCAGGCTGAAGTGCAGGGCCTCCTCGCCGGCCACGCGCAGCCAGTCGGCGTAGTAGGCGCTCGGCATGCCGCCGAAGCGCCACAGGGCATCGAGTGCCAGGTCGATGGCGTTCAGCTCGATGTGCGCCACCGCGTGCAGCAAGGCCGCGCGCCCCGTGGCGGTGAACGGGCTGCGCCGCGGCAGCTGCTCCGGCGGCACCATCCGGGGGCGCGCCGGGCGGCCCGGCAGCGCGCGGTCGGGGCAGGGCGCAGCCGCCGGATCGGCCGGCCAGCGGCCGGGCTCGGCCGCCAGTGCCTGCGCCGCCGCCGCCTTGGCGGCGGGGTCGGGCAGCAGCAGCACGTCGAGGGCGCGGCGGCGAAGTTCCATGGGGTGGGGCTTGGGCGGCGCTTGTAGGTCGCGCCGCCGATTGTCAGGGCTGCCCCCGGCGTTGGGCGCCTGCGACAGCGGGCGCCGGGTCGCCGCCGGGGGCCGCGATACTGGAGGCCCCGAACCGAACGAGGAGGAGTCCATGACCCCCAGCAAGAAGACGGCCCTGGCGGCCGCAGCCGCGTGCATCGTGGCCACCGCGCCCGGGGCGCGGGCCCAGACCGCGGGCGCCACCAGCCCCACCAGCCCCACGGGCGACATCGTCACCATCACGGCGCAGAAGCGCACCGAGGACATCCGCAAGGTGCCGCTGTCGGTGACGGCGCTGTCGGGCGACAGCCTGCAGGACCACCACGTCAGCGACTTCGCCGACCTCTCGCGCGCGGTGCCCAACCTGTCGTTCTCGACCCAGGCCGGCGCCGGCCTGGCCACGCTGCAGCTGCGCGGCGTGAGCTCACAGGCCGGCTCGGCCACGGTGTCGATCTACCTCGACGACGTCTCCCTGACCACGCGCAACCTCTACAGCCAGGGCACGGCCGAGCCGCGCTTCTTCGACATCGAGCGCGTGGAGGTGCTGCGCGGGCCGCAGGGCACGCTGTACGGCGCCAGCTCGCTGGGCGGCACGATCAAGTTCATCAGCAACGCGCCCGATGCCACGCAGCTCGCCGGCGGGGCCTACGCCGAGCTTTCCAGCACCCGCCACGGCGGCACCAACGACACGCTGCAGGGCGTGCTCAACCTGCCGCTGGTGAAGGACGCCGTGGCCCTGCGCGTGGGCGTCCAGAGCGGCCACAGCAGCGGCTACATCGACCAGGTGGACCCGAAGACGCTGAATGTCGTCGCCAAGGGCATCAACAGCAACGACTGGGACGTGGTGAAGCTGGCGCTGAAGGCCCGCCTGGGCCCGCGCTGGACGCTCACGCCGGCGCTGTTCTACCAGCGCTACAAGAGCGGCGACATCGACGCCTCGTACACCCAGGTGGGCAGCTACCAGAGCGCCAACGCGGGCGTGCCGCTGGCCCCCTTCCAGACCAGCAAGATCGTGCGCGAGCCCGGCACCGACAGCCTGTCGGTGCCCAGCGCCACGCTGGAGGGCGATCTCGGCTGGGCCGACCTGACGGGCATCCTGAGTGGCTACCGGCGCAACTTCCAGCGCGTGCAGGACGGCACCAGCATCAACTCGCCCTACATCGGCAGCGTCACCACCGACCCGGCGCTGGGCGCGGTGGTGGGCTTCCTGCCCTCGGCGGTGGACCTGAACAACCGGGTCGACCAGACCTCGCTCGAGCTGCGCCTGGCGTCCAAGGACTACCGCGCCGGCGGCAGCCCGATCACCTGGATCGCCGGCGTGTACGCCGCGCGCACCAAGACCGAGGTGTTCGACAACGAGCCGGTCTTCGGCATCAATGCCGCCTTCACGGCCGCCGGCCAGAACATCAACGACCCGGCCGCGCTGGCGGGCAGCTTTCCCGGTGCCTTCGCCGGCGACAGCAGCTACTACAGCGCGCGTCATTACTACGACCGCCAGAACTCGGTCTTCGGCGAAGTCACCTACCACGCCAGCGACACGCTGCGCCTGACCGCCGGGCTGCGCGCCCTGCGCGCCAGCCAGCACTTCACGCGCGAGGGCGACTACTACTACGCCGGCGGCCCCACCGCGGCCGTGATCGACAGCAGCGCCAGCGCCACCACGCCGCGCCTGGCCGCCGACTGGGACCTGAGCCCCGACCAGACGCTGTACGTGAACATCGCCAAGGGCTTCCGGCTCGGTTCGGCCAACCGCCCGGTGCCGAGCACGCCGCTGGTGCTGCAGGACCTGCAGAGCCTGGGGCTGCCGGCCACGGTGCCGGATGCCTTCAAGCCCGACTCGCTGTGGAGCTACGAGGCGGGCTCGAAATCGCGCTGGCTCGACGGCCGGCTGTCGCTGACGGCGGCGGCCTTCTACATCGACTGGAAGGACATCCAGCAGGACGTCTTCCTGCCGCTGTCGGGCTTCGATTTCGAGACCAACGTGGGCAAGGCGCGCAGCACCGGGCTCGAGTTCGAGGCCCGCTGGCGTGCCACCCAGGCGCTGACGCTGAGCGCCTCGGGCAGCCTCACCCACGCCGTGTTCGCGCAGGACACGCCGGCGCTGGGCCTGGACGGCAACGGCGTGCCGTACGCGCGCAAGGGCGACCGCATCCAGGGCGTGCCGCGCTACAACGCCGCGCTCGGCTTCGACTACCGCTACGCCGCCTTCGGCGCCGCCGGGGGCTTCGTGCGGGGTGGCGCGCAATGGGTGGGCGACAGCCGCGGCACCTTCGTGCGCGGCGCGCCCGACTACGTGCGGCCGGCCTACGTCACCGCCGATGCCAGCACCGGGCTGACGCTGGAGCGCTGGGAGTTCAGCGTCTACGTCAAGAATGCCTTCAACAACGACCAGGTGATCCAGCGCCCCAGCATCCAGGGCGTGCCCGAGGTCTATCAGCTGCGACCGCGCACCTGGGGGGCGACGGCGCGCTACGATTTCTGATCCGACCTGTGGCGCCGCCGCGCCGCACGGCCCCCGGCCCGCATCCCGAAAGGCACCGATGGCGATCTACCAGCTGGGCGAGCACGCCCCCCGCATCGACGCCACGGCGTGGGTCGCCGAATCGGCCCAGGTCATCGGCCGCGTCCATCTCGCGGCCGGGGCCAGCGTCTGGCCCGGGGCGGTGCTGCGCGGCGACAACGAGTGGATCACGCTCGGCGCGCGCAGCAACGTGCAGGACGGCAGCGTGCTGCACACCGACATGGGCTTCCCGCTCACGCTGGGCGAAGACGTGACCGTGGGCCACCAGGTGATGCTGCACGGCTGCACCGTGGGCGACGGCTCGCTCATCGGCATCCAGGCCGTGGTGCTGAACGGGGCGCGCATCGGGCGCCACTGCCTGGTGGGCGCGGGTGCGGTGGTCACCGAGGGCAAGGTCTTCCCCGACCACGTGCTGATCCTGGGCGCGCCGGCCAAGGTGGTGCGCGAGATCACGCCCGAGCAGGCCGAGCGGATGCGCCACGGCGCGCTGCACTACGTGGAGAACGCCGTGCGCTACCGGCAGCAGCTGCGGCGCATCGGATGACGTGAGCGTGCTGCACACGTTCTTGTTCGAGGGCCTGCCGGTGCGTGGCCTGCTGGTGCGACTGACCGACGCCTGGCAGGCCCTGCTGGCGCGGCGCAGCGGCGGGCAGGCCTACCCGCCCGAGTTGCGCGCGCTGCTGGGCGAGATGAGTGCCGCGGGCGTGCTGATGCAGGCCAACCTGCGCTTCGACGGCGACCTGGTGCTGCAGGTGCACGGCGACGGGCCGGTCAAGCTGGCGGTGGTCGAGGTGCAGTCCGACCTGCGCTTCCGCGCCACCGCCAAGCAGGTGGGCGCGGTGCCGCCCGGGGCCGGGCTGGAGGCGCTGCTCAACGTGCACGGCCAGGGGCGCTGCGCGATCACGCTCGACCCGCGGGGCCGGCGCCCCGGCCAGCAGCCCTACCAGGGCGTGGTGCCGCTGCACGGCGACCGGCGCGAGCCGCTGCAGCAGCTGTCGCAGGTGCTCGAGCACTACATGCTGCAGTCCGAACAGCTCGACACCCGCCTCGTGCTGGCCGCGGACGACCGGGTGGCCGCCGGCCTGCTGATCCAGCGCCTGCCCGTGGAAGGCCAGGGCAATCTCGAAGGCCGCCCGGGCCGCCGCAACGAGGACGACATCGGCCTGAGCGAGGCCTTCAACCGCATCGCCACCCTGGCCGCCACGCTCACCCGCGACGAGCTGCTGGCGCTGGCGCCCGAGCGCATCCTGCACCGGCTGTTCTGGGAAGAGACACTGCGCGTGTTCGAGCCGCTGACGCCGCGCTTTGCGTGCAGCTGCTCGCGCGAGCGCGTCGAGAGCATGCTGGTGTCGCTGGGCCGGCCCGAGATCGACAGCGTCATCGCCGAGCTCGGTCAGGTGGAGGTGGGCTGCGACTTCTGCGGCCAGCAGTACCGCTTCGATGCGGTCGACGTGGGCGAGATGTTCACCCCGGGCCGCGACCAGCCGCCGGCCTCGCTGGCGGTGCAGTAGCGCCGCCGCGGGCCCGGCGCAGCCGCTCAGCGCTGCGCGCTGACCTGCACCAGGATCTCGTCCGGCCGCACCATGCCCAGGTCGTGGCGCGCCTTCTCCTCGACCATCTCCAGGCCCTCCTTCAGGTCGCTCACCTCGGCCGCCACCTGCGCGTTGCGCTCGCGCGCCTGGGCGTTGGCGGCCTCCTGCGCCGCGAGCTGCTTGCGCAGGCTCATCACGTAGGGCAGGTTGCCCTTGCCCAGCCACAGGTCGGCCTGCACCACCAGCAGCAGCGCGGCGAAGACCGGGGTGACCCAGCGCATGGCGGGCGGCGCGCCGCTACTTCAGGTTGTAGTAGGCCGCGCGGCCCGCGTACGCCGCGATGTCGCCCAGGTCTTCCTCGATGCGCAGCAGCTGGTTGTACTTGGCCATGCGGTCGCTGCGGCTCATCGAGCCGGTCTTGATCTGGCCGGCGTTGGTGCCCACCGCGATGTCGGCGATGGTGCTGTCCTCGGTCTCGCCGCTGCGGTGGCTGATCACGTTGGTCCAGCCGGCGCGCTTGGCCATCTCGATGGCGGCGAAGGTCTCGCTGAGGGTGCCGATCTGGTTGATCTTGATCAGGATCGAGTTCGCGATGCCGCGCTGGATGCCTTCTTCCAGGATCTTGGTGTTGGTGACGAAGAGGTCGTCGCCCACCAGCTGCACCTTCTTGCCCAGGCGGTCGGAGAGCACCTTCCAGCCGTCCCAGTCGCCCTCGGCCATGCCGTCCTCGATGCTCAGGATCGGGTACTTGTCGACCCAGCCGGCCAGCATGTCGGTCCACTCGCTGGCGCCCAGCACCAGGCCCTCGCCGTCGAGGCGGTACCTGCCGTCCTTGAAGAACTCGCTGGCGGCGCAGTCCAGGCCGATGGCGATCTGGTCGCCGGCGTGGTAGCCGGCCTTGTCGATGGCTTCCAGGATGAGCTGGATCGCGGCCTCGTGGCTGGCCACGTTGGGCGCGAAGCCGCCTTCGTCGCCGACGCTCGTCGGCATGCCCTTCGCGTCGATGATCTTCTTCAGCGCGTGGAAGACCTCGGCCCCGTAGCGCACCGCCTCGCGGAAGGTGGGCGCGCCCACCGGGATGATCATCAGCTCCTGCAGGTCGAGGTTGTTGTTGGCGTGCGCGCCGCCGTTGATGACGTTCATCATCGGCACCGGCAGGCTCATGCGGCCCATGCCGCCGAAATAGCGGTACAGCGGCAGCCCGCTCTCCTCGGCCGCGGCGCGCGCCACGGCCATGCTCACCGCGAGCATCGCGTTTGCGCCCAGGCGGCTCTTGTTGTCGGTGCCGTCGAGGTCGATCAGGGTCTTGTCCAGGAAGGACTGCTCGCTCGCGTCCAGGCCCAGCACGGCCTCGCTGATCTCGGTGTTGATGTGCTCCACCGCGCGCAGCACGCCCTTGCCGCCGTAGCGGGCCGGGTCGCCGTCGCGCAGCTCGATCGCTTCGCGGCTGCCGGTGGACGCGCCGCTGGGCACCGCGGCGCGGCCCATGGTGCCGCTTTCCAGCAGCACGTCGCATTCGACGGTGGGGTTGCCGCGGCTGTCGAGGATCTCGCGGCCGACGATGTCAACGATGGCGCTCATGCAGAAGTCCTTGCAATGGGGGTGGGGTCAGGCCATGCCTTCGACGACGACCATGTCGAAGCGGTCGGTGAGACCGGCGCGCAGGCCGCGCGCGGCGCGGTAGCCCGGGCTGTCGTACCAGGCCCGGGCCTGTTCGACGCTGGCGAAGCGCAGCACCGTCAGACGCTTGGGGGCCCAGCCGCCTTCCAGGGTGCCGATCGCGCCGCCACGCACCAGGTACTCGCCGCCGTACTCGGCGATGGTGGCCGGCGCGGCGGCCAGGTAGGCCTTGAAGCGTTCGGGGTCGTTGATCTCGGACGAGACGATGACGTAAGCGGGCATGGTGGATTCGGATCGGAGGGTCAGCAGCTGAAGTCGTTCTCGAGCAGCGGCTGCGCCTTGACCACGCGGTCCAGCGCCAGCAGCTGCTCGAGCAGGCCTTGCATGTGCTTCAGCGGCACGGCGTTCGGGCCATCGCTGAGGGCGTGCAACGGGTCGGGATGCGTCTCCATGAACACGCCGGCCACGCCGACCGCGATGGCCGCGCGCGCCAGCACCGGCACGAACTCGCGCTGGCCGCCGCTGCTCGTGCCCTGGCCGCCGGGCAGTTGCACGCTGTGGGTGGCGTCGAAGACCACCGGCGCGCCGGTCTCGCGCATGATCGCCAGGCTGCGCATGTCGCTGACGAGGTTGTTGTAGCCGAAGCTCACGCCGCGCTCGCAGGCCAGGAAGCGGTCTTCGGACAGGCCCGCGTCGCGCGCGGCAGCGCGGGCCTTGTCGATCACGTTCTTCATGTCGTGCGGCGCCAGGAACTGGCCCTTCTTGATGTTCACGGGCTTGCCGCAGCGTGCCACCGCATGGATGAAGTCGGTCTGGCGCGACAGGAAGGCCGGTGTCTGCAGCACGTCGACCACGGCGGCCACGGCGGCGATCTCGTGCTCGGCATGCACGTCGGTCAGCACCGGCACGCCGATCTCGCGCCGCACCCGGGCCAGGATCGCCAGGCCCTGGTCCATGCCGGGGCCGCGGAAGCTGGTGCCGCTGCTGCGGTTGGCCTTGTCGTAGCTGCTCTTGAAGATGAACGGGATGCCCAGGGCCGAGGTCATCTCCTTCAGCCGCCCGGCCACGTCCATCTGCAGTTGCTCGCTCTCGACGACGCAGGGGCCGGCGATGAGGAAGAAGGGCCGCGAGAGGCCGACGTCGAAACCGCACAGCTGCATCGTGAAAACCTCGCCGGGCGCGGCGCGTCAGGCCGCCGCGCCGGCCACGGCCGCCAGCGCCTGGGGCTCGGCCGCCGCGCCGCGCCGGTGGTCGAGCGCCGCCTTGATGAAGCTGCTGAACAGCGGGTGGCCGCCCCAGGGCGTGCTCTTGAACTCGGGGTGGAACTGCACGCCCATGAACCAGGGGTGCACGGCCTTGGGCAGCTCGACGATCTCGGTCAGCTGCTCGCGCTGGGTCAGCGCCGAGATCACCAGCCCGGCCTGCTGCAGCCGCTCGAGATAGTGGACGTTGGCCTCGTAGCGGTGGCGGTGGCGCTCGGTGACCACCGGGCCGTAGATCTGCCAGGCCAGGGTGCCGGGCTTGACGTCGGAGCTCTGCGCGCCCAGGCGCATGGTGCCGCCCAGGTCGGAGCTGGCGCTGCGCTTCTGCAGGCTGCCGTCCCGGTCGTGCCATTCCTCGATCAGCGCGATCACCGGGTGCTGGGTGTCGGGCTCGAACTCGGTGCTGTTGGCGCCGGGCAGGCCGGCGACGTGGCGCGCGTATTCGATCGTGGCCACCTGCATGCCCAGGCAGATGCCGAGGTAGGGCACGCCGTGCTCGCGGGCGTACCGCGCGGCCACGATCTTGCCTTCGATGCCGCGCTTGCCGAAGCCGCCCGGCACCAGGATGGCGTCAAAGCGCGCCAGCTGCGCGGCGGTCTGCTCGGTCAGCGTCTCGGCGTCGACGTACTCGATCGCCACCTTGGCATGGTTGTGGATGCCGGCGTGGCGCAGCGCCTCGTTCAGCGACTTGTAGCTGTCCGACAGGTCGGTGTACTTGCCGCACATCGCGATCGTCACCTGCGCCTGCGGATGCTCGACCTCGGCCACCAGCATGTCCCAGCGCCGCAGGTCGGCGGGC
Organism: Burkholderiales bacterium; assembly: GCA_028872015.1. GTDB lineage: Bacteria > Pseudomonadota > Gammaproteobacteria > Burkholderiales > Burkholderiaceae_C > Rubrivivax. The sequence continues at coordinate 19,083 of JAGWLO010000007.1, forward strand.
TTGGTCAGCAGCTGCAGCTTCATGCAGATCAGCTCGTCCAGGCCCTGCTCGTGCAGCAGGCGCGGCACCTTGTAGATGGTGTCCACGTCCCACATGCTGATCACCCCGTGCGGCAGCACGTTGGTGAACAGGCTGATCTTCTCGCGCTCGTCGTCGGGGATGGGCCGGTCGGCGCGGCACAGCAGCACGTCGGGCTGGATGCCGATCTCGCGCAGCTTCTGCACCGTGTGCTGCGTGGGCTTGGTCTTGAGCTCGCCGGCGGCGGCGATCCAGGGCACGTAGGTGAGGTGCACGAAGGCGCTGTTGGCCGGGCCCATCTTCAGGCTCATCTGGCGCACGGCCTCGAGAAAGGGCAGGCTCTCGATGTCGCCCACGGTGCCGCCGATCTCGACGATGGCCACGTCGAGCTCGGCGGGCTTGTCGGACATCGCACCGCGCTTGACGAACTCCTGGATCTCGTTCGTCACGTGCGGGATCACCTGCACCGTCTTGCCCAGGTAGTCGCCGCGGCGCTCCTTCTCGAGCACGCTCTTGTAGATCTGGCCGGTGGTGAAGTTGTTGGCCTTCTTCATCCGGGTGGTGATGAAGCGCTCGTAGTGACCCAGGTCGAGATCGGTCTCGGCGCCGTCGTCGGTGACGAAGACCTCGCCATGCTGGAAGGGGCTCATCGTGCCCGGGTCCACGTTGAGGTAGGGGTCGAGCTTGATCAGGGTGACCTTGAGGCCGCGCGACTCGAGGATCGCCGCCAGCGATGCCGCGGCGATGCCCTTGCCGAGCGAGGACACCACGCCGCCGGTCACGAAGACGAACTTGGTCATTGCAGGCAGCACCCCGACGCTGCCGAAGTGCTGTGGTGGTAAAGCGCAAGTATATCGGCGGGGGTGTCGCGGCCCGCCGCCGCCGGCTTGGTAAAACCGGTGCATGGGCCCCCGACGCATCGTCTGCCTCACCGAGGAGACCACCGAGTGGCTGTACCTGCTGGGCGAAGAGGCGCGCATCGTCGGCATCAGCGGCTACACGGTGCGGCCGCGGCGGGCGCGCGACGAGAAGCCGCGCGTGTCGGCCTTTCTCAACGGCAGGGTCGACAAGATCGTCGCGCTGCAGCCCGACCTGGTGGTGGGCTTCTCCGACATGCAGGCCGCGCTGGCCGACCAGCTCATCCGCGCCGGGCTGAACGTGCTCGTCACCAACCAGCGCAGCGTGACGCAGATCTTCGACACCTTGCGCCTGGTGGCGGGCCTGGTCGGCGCGCAAGGCCGCGCCGAGGCCTGGATCGCCGCCTGCCAGGCGCGCCATGCCGAGATCGCCGCTGCGGCCGCCGCCTGGCCGCGCCGGCCGCGGGTGTACTTCGAGGAATGGGACACGCCGATGATCAGCGCCATCGCCTGGGTCTCCGAGCTGATCGGCATCGCCGGCGGTGACGACGTGTTCCCTGAACTCGGGCGCCAGGCCCTGGGCCGCGACCGCGTGATCGCCGACCCGCTCGAGCCCGTGCGGCGCGCACCCGACCTCATCGTCGGCTCCTGGTGCGGCAAGAAGTTCAGGCCCCAGGCGGTGGCCGCGCGCCCCGGCTGGGCCGAGGTGCCGGCAGTGCGCGGCGGCCGCCTGCACGAGATCAAGTCGTGCGACATCCTGCAGCCCGGTCCGGCCGCGCTCACCGACGGCCTGGCGCAGCTGCACCGCCTGTGCGCCGATTGGGCGCTGGCCGCGCGCTGACCCGGTGCCGCAGCCGCCGGCCGGTCCCGCGCCATGTGGCATGAGCTGCAGCTCTTCCTGATCGCGCTGCGCGCCGGCACGCGGCTGCCGCTGCCCGACTGGGCCGCCGCGCGGCCCGACCGGCGCGTGCTCAGCCGGCGCCACGACCCGGCGGTGGGCCTGGTCGTCGGGGCGTTCGCGGCCGGCGTGTTGCTGGCGGCGGGCCATGCCTGGCCGGCCGGCGTGGCGGTGCTGGCCGCGGTGGCGGCCTCGGCCTGGTTCACGCGCGGCCGCGACGAAGCGGGCCTGGCCCGCTGCTGCGATGCCTGGGCCGGGGGCGCGGGGGTGCGCGGGCCGGGTGGCGGGGCCGCGCCGAACGGCACGAACAAGTCCAGCGCCTCGATCGGCCCGATCGGCCAGCTCGGTCCCATCGGGGCCACCGGCCTGGTGCTGGCGCTGGCGCTGCGCGCGGCCGCCGTGTACGGCCTGGCCACGCGCGACCTGGCGCTGACCCTGGCCGTGCTGCCGCTGGCGCAGGCCTGGCCCCGGGTGGCGGCCTTGCTGGCCGAGCGCTGGGCCGGCCCGGGCCGCGATACGGGCCGTGACACGGGCTGGGTGGTGGGCCTGATGTGGGCCGGCGTGGCGGCCAGTGGTGCGTCCTGGTCGCTCAGCCCGGCCCAGCTGGTGCTCTCGGCTGCGGCCGCCGCCGCCGTGGCCGGGGTGGCGGCCTGGACGCTGCGGCGCCGCTTCGGCGTGCTCGGCGAGGACGCGCTGGCCGCGCTGCGCCAGGGCACCGAGATCGCGGTGTGTCTCGCGCTGCTGGCGGCGGTCGGTCGCGGCTGAAGGCGATTGATCGCCGCGCGGCGGCGGTTCGTCGCAGCGCGCTCGCGCGCTGCCTGGGCGCTGACGATAGTCACTCCATCGAACCCCGCCACCGAACCCCCAGGAGCCCACCATGTCGCAAGCCGCATCCCGCAACTTCCAGCCGCGCCTGCATCGCAGCGTGTCGCTCGGTCTCGCCGCCTTGCTGACGCTGGTCACGATGAGCAGCCTGAACCTGCTCGCCCAGCCCGATGCGTCGCAGCCCGAGCTGGCGCGAGCGGCGGGCAGCGCGGCCGTGGCGCAGGCCGCGCCGTCGGCGCCCCGCGGCTGAAGCGCCGGCCCCGCACGCCATGCGCATCCTGCTGTGCCTGGTCGGCTGGTGCCTGCTGTGGGTGCTGTGCTGGCCGCTGGCCCTGATGGCGCTGATCGCGGCACCTGTTGTGTGGCTGCTGACGCTGCCCTTCAGGCTCGTCGGCATCGCCTTCGACGCCCTGTTCGCGCTGCTGCACGGGCTGCTCATGCTGCCCGCCCGGCTGCTGGGGGTGCGCCCGCGCTGAGCGCGGGCGCTTGATGCAGATCACGTGCCGGTGCGCGGCGCCTGCCTACAGTGGCCGGCCCGCCCATGACTGCCCTTGCCCCCGCCGCACGGTCCACGACCTCCCGTCCTCCGACCCCACCCTCGCCGGCGCCCGCCGCCCCGGCCGCGCTGCCCACGCCGCGTGAGGGGCTCGAGCGGCCCGAGCCGCCCGAGCTGGCGGTGCTCGACGACCCGCTCGAGCGCGACCGCTGCACGCGCTGGGTCGTGGACGCCGCTGGCCTGCACCTGGGCGAGTCGTCGCTGCAGCTCGGGGGCCTGCATTGCGCAGCCTGCGCCGGTCTCATCGAGCAGGCGCTGGGCCGGGTGGCGGGCGTGCGGCAGGTGCGTGTCGCCGCCGCCAGCCAGCGCGCCACGGTGCTGTGGGACCCGACTCGCACGCGCGCCTCGGCGCTGGTGCAGGCCGTGCGCGCGGCCGGCTACGAGGCGGTGCCCGATGCCGCCGCGCCGGCGCGGGCCTGGCGGCGGCGCGAGTTCCGCACTGCGCTGTGGCGGCTGTTCGTGGCCGCCTTCTGCGCCATGCAGGTGATGATGTTCGCCGCCCCCGGCTACCTGGCACGGCCGGGCGAGATGGCGCCCAGCCTGCGCCAGCTGCTGAACTGGGGCAGCTGGGTGCTGACGCTGCCGGTGCTGGCGTTCGCGGTCGGCCCGTTCTTCGCCGGCGCCGGGCGTGCGCTGCGCCAGGGCCGCATCGGCATGGACCTGCCGGTGGCGATCGCCATCGTGGTGACCTTCGTCGCCAGCACCGGTGCCACCTTCGACCCCGGCGGGCCGTTCGGGCGCGAGGTCTACTTCGATTCGCTGACGATGTTCGTGGCCTTCTTGCTCGGCGGGCGCTTCGTCGAGCTGCAGGCCCGGCACCGCGCGGCCCAGTCGCTGGAAGGCGCGCTGGCGCGCCTTCCCGAGACGGCGCAGCGGCTGGCGGCCGATGGCCGCATCACGGTGGTGAGCGTGCAGCGGCTGCAGCCCGGCGACCGCGTGCGGGTCGCGCTGGGCCAGGCCTTCCCGGCCGACGGCCCGGTGCTCGAAGGCCGCAGCGCGGCCGACGAGTCGCTGCTCACGGGGGAATCGGTGCCGGTGCCCAAGCAGCCCGGCGATGCCGTGGTGGCCGGCAGCATCAACGTCGGCGCGCCGGTGCTGGTGCGGGTCGAGCGCGTGGGCGACGACACGCGCCACGCCGCCATCGTGGCGATGATGCGCGACGCGCTGAGCCAGCGCCCGGCCGCGGCGCGCCTGGCCGACCGCTGGGCCGGACCTTTCCTGGGGGCGGTGCTGCTGCTGGCCGCGGCCACGGCCGCGTACTGGAGCGTCGTCGATCCCTCGCGCGCCCTGGCCGCTGCGGTCGCGGTGCTGATCGTCACCTGCCCCTGCGCGCTGTCGCTGGCGGCGCCGGCGGCACTGGTGGCTGCGGTGGGCGGGCTGGCGCGGCGCGGCGTGCTGGTGCAGCGCCTGGACGCGGTGGAGGCGCTGGCCCGCATGCGGCACCTGTTCATCGACAAGACCGGCACCCTCACCGAGGACCGGCCGGTCTGGCGCGACACCGTGGCGCCATCGGCCGGCGCCGGCGCCGGCGACGACCGCCCGCACGGCCGGCCGGGCCCGACGGACTTCGACGCCCAGGCGGCGTCGCTGGCCGCCTGGTCGCAGCATCCGCTGGCACGCGCCCTGGCGGCCGCGCTGCCGGCCTCGGCGCGGGCCTGGCGCGCGATCGAGGAGTGCCCGGGACAGGGGCTGCGCGGACTCGACGAGGCCGGCATCGAATGGCGGCTCGGCTCGGCCGCCTGGACCGGCGCCGCGTCGCGGGACGACGTGCAGGTGTGGCTGGCGCGCGGCGCGCAGGTGCTGGCCGGCTACCGCTTCGACGAGACGGTGCGCGAGGGCGCGGCGCAGGCGGTGGCCGCGCTGCGCAGCGCGGGCCTGCGCCTCACGCTGCTGTCGGGCGATGCGCCGGCGCGCGCCGCCCGCCTGGCCGAGCGGCTGGGCATCGCCGAGGTGATCGCCCAGGCCTCGCCCGAGGCCAAGCTGGCGGCGCTGGCCGCGGCGCAGCGCCCGGGCGCGCCGGTGGGCATGGTGGGCGACGGCGTGAACGATGCGCCGGTGCTGGCGCGCGCCGATGTCTCGCTGGCGATGGGGCAGGGCGCGCTCGTCGCCCGCGCCCAGGCCGATGCGGTGATCGTCTCGAACCGGCCGCTGGACCTCGTGCGGGCGCGCGCCACGGCCTGCCGCGCCCTGCGCATCGTGCGCCAGAACCTGGCCTGGGCCGTGCTGTACAACGCGCTGGCGATCCCGCTGGCGCTCACCGGCTCGCTGCCGCCCTGGGCAGCCGGGCTGGGCATGGCCGGCAGCTCGCTGCTGGTGGTGCTGAACGCGCTGCGCGCGGGCCGGTGAAGGCGGCGCGATGGAGAGCCTGTACCTGCTCGTGCCGCTGTCGGCGGCGGTGGTGCTGATGATCATCGGCGTCTTCGGCTGGGCCGTCGGCGGCGGCCAGTTCGACGAGCTCGAGGCCGAAGGCGCGCGCATCCTGCTGCCCGACGAGGCGCCGCTTGACGCCGGTCAAGCGCCCGGGATCGGGCCGTCCTGAGAATCCGTCCCAGGGGTCGCGACAGGTCGACCGAGGAGGAGCTTGCGGATGGCCAGCCAGACCGTGCCGGGTGCCCCGGTGTATTTCGATGCGCCCGTGCGCCTGTTCGCACTGGCCTCCGTGTTGTGGGGCATCGTGGGCATGCTCGTGGGCGTGGTGATCGCCGCCCAGCTCACCTGGCCCGAGCTGAACTTCGGCATCCCCTGGTTCAGCTTCGGCCGCCTGCGGCCGCTGCACACCAACGCGGTGATCTTCGCCTTCGGCGGCTGCGCCCTGATGGCCACCTCGCTGCACGTGGCCCAGCGCACCGGACAGACCCGGCTGTTCGCGCCCCGGCTGGCGATGTTCGTGTTCTGGGGCTGGCAGCTCGTGATCGTGCTGGCCGCCATCACGCTGCCGCTGGGCTACACGGTGAGCCGTGAATACGCCGAGCTCGAGTGGCCGATCAAGGTGCTGATCGCCATCGTCTGGGTGGCCTACGCCATCGTCTTCTTCGGCACCATCGGCCGGCGCAAGGTGCGACACATCTACGTCGCCAACTGGTTCTTCGGCGCCTTCATCCTGGCCGTGGCAGTGCTGCACATCGTCAACAGCGCCTCGATCCCGGTGAGCTGGACCAAGAGCTACTCGCTGTACTCGGGGGCGCAGGACGCGATGGTGCAGTGGTGGTACGGCCACAACGCGGTGGGCTTCTTCCTCACCGCCGGCTTCCTCGGGATGATGTACTACTACATCCCCAAGCAGGCCGGCCGACCGGTCTACAGCTACCGGCTGTCCATCGTCCACTTCTGGGCGCTGATCTTCGTCTACATGTGGGCCGGGCCGCACCACCTCATGTACACCGCGCTGCCCGACTGGGTGCAGAGCGTGGGCATGGTGTTCTCGCTCGTGCTGCTGGCACCCAGCTGGGGCGGCATGATCAACGGCGTGATGACGCTGTCGGGCGCCTGGCACAAGCTGCGCGACGACCCGATCCTGAAGTTCCTGATCGTTGCGCTGTCGTTCTACGGCATGTCGACCTTCGAGGGGCCGATGATGTCGATCAAGACCGTCAACGCGCTGTCGCACTACACCGACTGGACCATCGGCCACGTCCACAGCGGCGCGCTCGGCTGGGTGGGGCTGATCACCATGGGCTCGCTCTACCACCTGATTCCGCGCCTGTATGGCCGCACCGCCATGTACAGCACGCGCGCCATCGAGACCCACTTCTGGATCGCCACCGTCGGCATCGTGCTCTACATCGCCTCGATGTGGATCGCCGGCGTCGTGCAGGGCCTGATGTGGCGCGCCGTCAACCCCGACGGCACGCTGGTCTACAGCTTCGTCGAGAGCGTCAAGGCCACGCACCCGTTCAACATCGTGCGTCTGGCCGGGGGCCTGCTGTACCTCGCGGGCATGGCCGTCATGGCCTGGAACGTGGTGAAGACGGTGCGCGCCGGCCGCCCCGTGCAGGCGCCCATCCCCGCCGCACTGGCCACCGCCTGACGCGGCCCGACACCGCCCCCTCCCGGAGAGCCCCACCATGGCCCACCCCCCCGTCGCGCGCGGGCACGAGCGCATCGAGACCAACAACCTGCTGATGATCGTGCTGATCCTGGCGGCGGTCGCCGTGGGCGGCATCGTCGAGATCGTGCCGCTGTTCTTCCAGGCCTCGACCACGCAGCCGGTGCCGGGCGTGCGGCCCTACACCGCGCTGCAGCTGGCCGGGCGCGACGTGTACCAGCGCGAGGGCTGCTTCTACTGCCACTCGCAGATGATCCGCCGGCTGCAGGCCGAGACGCTGCGCTACGGCCACTACTCGCTGGCCGGCGAGTCGGTCTACGACCACCCGTTCCTGTGGGGCAGCGAGCGCCAGGGCCCCGACCTCGCGCGCGTCGGCGGCAAGTACAGCGACGAGTGGCACCGCATCCACCTGAACAACCCGCGCGATCTGGTGCCCGAGTCGATCATGCCGGCCTACCCCTGGCTCGCGCATGCCCCGGTCGACGCCGCCGGCATGGCGCCGCGCATGCGCGCGCTGCGCCGCGTCGGCGTGCCCTACACCGACGCCGAGATCGGCGCGGCCGCCGCCGACGTCAAGGACAAGACCGAGCTCGACGCGCTGATCGCCTACCTGCAGGTGCTCGGCACGGCGGTCAAGTGAAGCCCGGAGCGCCCCCGCCATGAACCCTTACCACCTGCACAGCGCCGCCACGGTGCTCGGCTTCGTCTTCTTCATCGGCGTCGTCGCCTGGGCCTGGTCGGGCCGGCGCCGGGCCGACTTCCAGGAGGCCGAGCAACTGCCCTTCGCCGACGAGCCCGGAGACCGGCCATGAGCGACTTCGCCGATCCGGGCTGGTCGTGGTTCGTCGCCGCGGCCACCGTGCTCAGCCTGCTGGCCTGTCTGGCGGTGCTGGCCGTGGCAAGCCGGCACAAGGTCAAGCCCGGCGCCGACAGCACCGGCCATGTCTGGGACGAAGACCTGCGCGAGCTGAACAACGGGCTGCCGCGCTGGTGGATGGGCCTGTTCATCATCACCATCGTCTTCGCCGGCATCTACCTCGCGCTGTATCCGGGGCTGGGCAGCAACGCCGGGCTGCTGCACTGGAGCAGCGCCGGCGAGCACCACGCCGACGTCGTGCGCGAGCAGCAGGCCATGGCGCCGGTGTACGCCCGCTACGCCACCGTGCCGACCCCCGTGCTGGCGCAGGACCCGGCCGCCATGGCCATCGGCGACCGCCTGTTCGCCAACCACTGCGCGCAGTGCCATGGCGCCGACGCGCGCGGCAGCAAGGGCTTCCCGAACCTGACCGACGACGACTGGCTGTTCGGCGGCACGCCCGAGCAGATCGAGCAGACGATCACGGGCGGGCGCCAGGGCATGATGCCGGTGATGGCGCCGGCGGTCGGCAGCACCGACGACGTGCACCACCTGGCCCAGTACGTGCTGAGCCTGTCGGGCAGCCCGCACGACCCGGCCGCGGCCCGGGCCGGCCAGCCGAAGTTCGCCGTCTGCGCCGGCTGCCACGGGGCCGACGGCAAGGGCAATACCGCCATCGGCGCCCCCAACCTCACCGACGGCACCTGGCTGTTCGCGCCGGGCGAGGCCGCCATCGTCGAGCGCATCGAGCAGGGCGCCAGCAGCGTGATGCCGGCCCAGGCCGGGCGCCTGACGCCGGCGCAGATCCACGTGCTGGCGACGTACGTGTGGAGCCTGTCGCACCGACGCGGCACCGCCACGCCGTGAACGCCGCCGGCGCCGCACCCGGCACCCGCGCCGGCGCCGGCGCCGCGGCGGCGGGCGGGGACAGCGACGACGCCGTGGTGGCCGTCGTCTCGCTCTACACGCGGCAGAAGAAGATCTACCCGCGCGCCGTCAGCGGCTGGTTCGCAGGCTGGCGCTGGGCGCTGGTGTGGGCGACCCAGCTCGTCTTCTACGGTCTGCCCTGGCTGCCCTGGAACGGGCGCCAGGCGGTGCTGTTCGACCTGGTCTCGCGCCGCTTCTACATCTTCGGCCTGGTGCTGTACCCGCAGGACTTCATCTACCTGACCGGGCTGCTCGTCGTGTCGGCCTACGCGCTGTTCCTGTTCACGGCGGTGGCGGGCCGGCTGTGGTGCGGCTATGCCTGCCCGCAGACCGTGTACACCGAGATCTTCCTCGCCGTCGAGCGCTGGTTCGAGGGCGACCGCATGGCGCGCATCAAGCTCGACGCCGGTGGCCGCACCGCCGCCTGGCTGGCGCGCAAGACCGGCAAGCAGGCGGTCTGGCTGGCCATCGGGCTGTGGACCGGCCTCACCTTCGTGGGCTACTTTTCGCCCGTGCGCACGCTGCTGCCGGCGCTGGCGCACCTGGCGCTCGGGCCCTGGGAGACCTTCTGGATCCTCTTCTACGGCCTGGCCACCTACGGCAACGCCGGCTACCTGCGCGAGCAGGTGTGCAAGTACATGTGCCCCTATGCGCGCTTCCAGAGCGCGATGTTCGACCGCGACACGCTGATCGTCAGCTACGACGCCGAGCGCGGCGACCCGCGCGGCACCCGCTCGCGCCGGGTGGACGCGCGCAGCCAGGGCCTGGGCGACTGCATCGACTGTGGATTGTGCGTGCAGGTGTGCCCCACCGGCATCGACATCCGCGACGGCCTGCAGTACGAGTGCATCGGCTGCACCGCGTGCATCGACGTCTGCAACGGCGTGATGGACAAGATGCGCTACCCCCGCGGGCTCATCCGCTACGCGACCCAGAACGGGCTGGCCCGGCGACTGTCGCGCACGCAGATGCTGCGCAGCGTGGCGCGCCCGCGCGTGCTGATCTACACCGCGATCCTGCTGGTCATCACCGGCGCGCTCGCGGCGAGCCTGGCCTTGCGCAGCCCGTTCCGCTTCGACGTGGTGCGCGACCGCGCCGCGCTGGCGCGCTGGGTCGACGGCGGGCGGCTCGAGAACGTCTACCGACTGCAGGTGATGAACGCCACCGAGCAGCCGCAGCGCTACCGTGTCTCGGTGCAGGGCCTGGCGGGGCTGCGCGTGGAGCGCCACGCCGATCTGCAGCTCGGCCCGGCCGAGGCGCAGTGGCTCACCGTCGAGCTGCGCCTGGGGGCCCGCGAGGCCGCGGCCACGGCTGCGGGCGTGCACCCGATCCACTTCGACGTCGAGCAGCTGCCGGCCGAAGGCGACGCGGCCGCCGTACGGCTGCGCGAGCCGTCCACCTTCGTCGTGCCGCAATGAGGCGGCCCCATCCCACCCGAGCCGGAGACCCGCCCATGCCCCCCGCCGACCCCCTCCCCGCCGCCTTGCCCGGCCCCCGCCCGTGGTGGCGCCACGGCATGGTCTGGCTCGTCATCGCCGGCCCGGCGGCGGCGGTCGTGGCCGGGCTGACCACGGTGTGGATCGCGGTGCGGCACGCCGACGTGGAGATCCTCGATCCACCGCCCGCCAGCGCGGCGCCCGCCGCGGTGCCTGCGGGCCCGCGGAACTGAGGCGGCAGGCCGGCCATGAAAGAGTCCCCGAGCGTGCTGCTGACCGTGGGCTGGTCGTCCTTCCTGATGGCGGCCGTGCTCGAGATGCTGGTGTTCTCGGTCGTCGATCCGGGGCAGCTGCACGGCTTCGGCGGCGCCGCGCTCGAGCTGGGCGCGACGGCGGTCTACTCGCTGGCGTTCTTCGTCTTCTGGGCCGTCATCGCCGCGGCCGGTCTCATCTCGCACGGCCTGGGCCGCCGCGCCGGACCCGGTTGACGCGGGTCAAGCCCGCCCGCGCGGGCTGCGGCACAGTCGCAATGCCATGCCCACCGTGCCCGTTCTGTCCGACGATGCGCTGCGACGGCTCGACAAGCCGGGCCCGCGCTACACCTCCTACCCCACGGCCGACCGCCTGCACGAGCGCTTCGGCGCGGTCCAGTACCGCCAGGCGCTGCGCGAGCGGGCGCAGCGCGCCGGCAGCGACGCGGGCGCGGCGGGGCCGCTGTCCGTCTACGTGCACATCCCGTTCTGCGAGTCGGTGTGCTACTACTGCGCCTGCAACAAGATCGTCACCCGGCACCACGAACGCGCGGCCGACTACCTGCAGTCGCTCCAGGCCGAGATCGCGCTGCACAGGGCCGAGCTCGGCCGCACTGCGGCGGTCTCGCAGCTCCATCTGGGCGGCGGCACGCCCACCTTCCTGTCGGACGCCGAGCTCGACACCTTGATGACGGCCCTGCGGGACGCCTGGCGGGTGCAGGGCGATGCCGAGATCTCGATCGAGGTCGATCCGCGCACGGCCACGCCCGCGCGCCTGGCGCGGCTGCGCGCGCTCGGCTTCAACCGCATCAGCTTCGGCATCCAGGACTTCGATCCGGCCGTCCAGCAGGCGGTGCACCGCGTGCAATCGCCGGACAGCGTGCGGGCGCTGATCGAAGCCGCGCGGGCGCTGGGCTTCGTCTCGATCAACACCGACCTGATCTACGGCCTGCCGCGCCAGACCGCGGCCTCCTTCGAACGCACGGTGGCGCAGGTGGCCGCGCTGCGGCCCGACCGCATCGCGCTCTATGCCTACGCGCACCTGCCCGAGCGCTTCAAGCCGCAGCGGCGCATCGTGTCGGCCGAGCTGCCCGACGGCGCGCAGCGCATCCGCATGCTGGGCGGCGCCATCGCCGGCTTCATCGGCCAGGGCTACCAGTACATCGGCATGGACCATTTCGCGCTGCCCGACGACGCGCTGGCGGTGGCCCGGCGCGAGGGCCGCCTGCACCGCAACTTCCAGGGCTACAGCACCCAGCCCGATTGCGACCTGATCGGCCTGGGCGTGTCGGCCATCGGCCGCGTGGGCGCCACCTACAGCCAGAACGCGAAGACGCTGCCCGAGTACGCCCAGGCCCTGGCCCAGGGTCGCTTCGCGGTGGTGCGCGGGCTGGCGCTGACGCCCGACGACCTGCTGCGCCGCGACGTCATCATGGCCCTGATGTGCCAGGGCCGGGTGGAGTTCGCGCGCCTCGAGCGCCAGCACGGCGTGCGCCCGCGCGAGGCCTTCGCGGCCGAGTTGCGCGAGCTGCAGGTGCTGGCCGACGACGGGCTGGTCGAGCTCGAGCCCGAGGCGATCCAGGTCACGCCGCAGGGCTGGTACTTCGTGCGCAGCGTGGCGATGGTGTTCGACCGCCATCTGCGCGACGAGCGCTCGCAGGCCGCGCCGCCGCACGCGCGCTACTCGCGCGTGGTCTGAGGCCCGGCCCGACGCGTGCACCCGACGCTGCTGCTGGCTGCGGTGCTGCTCGGCCTGGCCGGCATGCCGCACTGCGCGGCGATGTGCGGTGCCGCCTGCGCCGCGGTGGTCGGCCCGGGCGGGCAGGGGGGTGCGGCCGCGCGGCTGGGTTTCCAGGCGGCGCGGCTGGCGGGCTATGCGGCAGCCGGTGCGCTGGTGGCTTCGGGCGTGAACCTGCTGTCGGCCCTGGGCCATGCCGGCCCGGCGCTGCGGCCGCTGTGGAGCCTGGCCCACGCCGGCGCGCTGGCGCTCGGCCTGTGGCTGCTGTGGCGCGGCCGCCAGCCGGCCTGGCTGGAAGGGCTGGCGCGCCTGGGCGAGCGGGCCGCCCCGCAGGCCGTGCCTGCCGGCTGGCAGCGCGTGCGCGGCCCCGCCCGCGCGGTGGCTGCGGGCGGCCTGTGGGTGGCCTGGCCCTGCGGGCTGCTGCAGTCGGCCCTGGTGCTGGCCATGCTGGCCGACACGGCTGCCGGCGGCGCCGCCGTGATGGCCGCCTTTGCCGCCGCCAGCGGGACCGGCCTGGTGGTGGCGCCCTGGCTGTGGCGCCGGCTGCGCGCGGCAGGCGGCGCGGCGGTGGGGCTGTGGGTCACGCGGGCCGCCGGCGCCCTGCTCGTGGCCGCCTCGGCCTGGGCCCTGGTGCGGGGGGCGTGGCCGCAGGTGGCGGCCTACTGCGGCCTCTAGCCCGGCTGCCTAGCTGCGCAGGTGGCAGGCCACCTGGTGCCCGTCGCCGCAGGGCTTGAGCAGCGGCTGGACGGTGCTGCACAGCGGGTGCTGCGCGATCGGGCAGCGGGTGTGGAAGTGGCAGCCACCGGGGGGGTGGATGGGGCTGGGCACGTCGCCCTGCAGCGGGATGCGCACGCGCCGCACCTCGGGGTCGGGGATCGGCACCGCCGACAGCAGCGCCTCGGTGTAGGGGTGCCGGGGCTGGGTGTACAGCGCGCGCGCCGGGGCGATCTCGACGATGCGCCCCAGGTACATCACCGCCACGCGGTCGCTGATGTGCTCCACCACCGACAGGTCGTGGGCGATGAAGATGTAGGTCAGCCCGAACTGCGCCTGCAGGTCCTCCAGCAGGTTGATCACCTGGGCCTGGATCGAGACGTCCAGCGCCGACACCGCTTCGTCGCACACCACCAGCTTGGGGTTGACCGCCAGCGCGCGCGCGATGCCGATGCGCTGGCGCTGGCCGCCCGAGAACTCGTGCGGAAAGCGCCGCAGGTGGTCGGCGGACAGGCCCACGGTCTCCAGCAGCTGGACCACGCGATCCTGGTATTCGCGCGGGGTCTTCGTCAGCTTGTGGATGGTGAGCGCCTCGCCGACGATGGCCCCCACCGTCATGCGCGGGTCGAGCGAGGCGTAGGGGTCCTGGAAGATGATCTGCATGTCGCGCGCCAGCGCGCGCAGCTCGCGCTTGCCGGCCTGCGTGACGTTGCGGCCCTCGAACCACACCTCGCCCGAGGTGGGCTCGATCAGGCGCAGGATGCAGCGCCCGGTGGTGCTCTTGCCGCAGCCCGACTCGCCCACCACGCCCAGCGTCTCGCCGGCCTGCAGCTCGAAGCTGACGCCGTCCACCGCGTGTACGCGGCCGGTCTCGCGGCCGAGCAGGCCGCCCTTGATCGGGAAGTGCTTGACCAGGTCGCGCACCTTCAACAGCGGCTCGGTCATGTCGGCGCCGCCTCGAGGATGCAGGCCACCTTGTGGCCCGGGGCGACTTCGCGCAGCGGCGGCGTGGCCGCGGTGCAGGCCGGCATCGCGTACTGGCAGCGCGGCGCGAAGCGGCAGCCGGGCGGCGGCGCGATCAGGCGCGGCACGGTGCCGGCGATCGCTGCCAGCCGGGTTCTGTGCGTGGCGGCCAGGTCGATGCGCGGGATCGAGCGGATCAGGCCCTGGGTGTAGGGGTGGTGCGGGTGCGCGAACAGCTCGCGCACGGGCGCTTCCTCGATCACCTGGCCGGCGTACATGACCACCACGCGCTGCGCCGTCTCGGCCACCACGCCCATGGCGTGCGTGATCAGCATCACCGCCATGCCCAGGCGCGATTTCAGCTCGCCCAGCAGGTCGAGGATCTGGGCCTGGATCGTCACGTCCAGGGCCGTCGTCGGCTCGTCGGCGATCAGCAGCCTGGGGTTGCAGGCCAGCGCGATGGCGATCATCACGCGCTGGCGCATGCCGCCGCTGAACTGGTGCGGGTGGTCGTGCACGCGCTGCTCGGGGGTGGGGATGCGCACCAGGCGCAGCATCTCCACCGCACGCGCCATCGCGTCCTTCTTCGACAGGCCCTCGTGCAGGCGCACGCTCTCGGCGATCTGGCGGCCCACCGTGTAGACCGGGTTGAGCGAGGTCATCGGCTCCTGGAAGACGATGGCGATCTCCTTCGCGCGCACCTGCTGCATCTCGGCCGCGCGCAGCGGCACCAGGTCGCGGCCCTGCCACAGCACCTGCCCGGCCACGATCCGGCCGGGCGGCATGTCGATCAGCTTGAGCACGGTCTTGGCGGTGACGCTCTTGCCGCAGCCCGATTCGCCCACCACGCACACCGTTTCGCCGGCCTCGATGGCGAGGTCGACGCCGTCGACGGCGTGCAGCCAGCCGTCGTCGGTCTTGAAGTGGGTCTTCAGCCCCTTGATCTCGAGCAGCGCCATCTAGAGCACCCGGCGCGGATCGAGGGCATCGCGCAGGCCGTCGCCGATGAAGTTGATGGTGAGCACGGTGAGGAAGATGGCCGCGCCCGGGAACAGCGCCCAGTGCGGCGCGATGTCGAGGTAGTCCTTGGCGTCGTACAGGATGCGGCCCCAGGTGGGAATGTCGGGCGGGAAGCCCAGGCCGAGGAAGCTCAGCGTGCTCTCGGCGATGATGGCCGCGGCCACGTCGATGGTGCCGGCCACGATCACCGGCCCCAGCGCGTTGGGCAGGATGTGGCGCAGCACCTGGCGCGGCACCGAGGCGCCGAGCGCGCGCGCGGCCTCGACGAACTCCTTCTCGCGCAGCGAGAAGAACTGGGCCCGCACCAGGCGCGCGGTGGGCATCCAGCGGAAGGCGCCGATCACGAACACGATGAGCAGGAACACGCCCAGCTCGGGGCCGAACGCGGCCTTGAGCTTGTCGCGGAAGAGGTAGATCACCAGCAGCAGCAGCGGCAGCTGCGGCAGCGACAGGAACAGGTCGGTCAGCCACATCAGCACGGCGTCGACGGCGCCGCCCGAGATGCCCGCGAGGGCGCCCACCAGCACGCCCACGCAGACCGACATCGCCATCGCCGCCAGCCCCACGGCCAGGCTGATGCGGCCGCCGTACAGCATGCGCGCCAGCAGGTCCTGCCCGAGGTCGTCGGTGCCCATGGGGTGGGCCCAGCTCGGCGTGGCCAGCCGCGCCGCGAAGTCGATGTCGTCGATGGCCACGTGCCAGAACAGCGGCCCGAAGGCCACCGCCAGCGCCAGCAGCGCGAGCACGACCCCGCTGACCACCGCCAGGCGGTGGCGGCGGAAGCGGCGCCAGGCCTCGAGCCAGGGCGGCACGATGGGCCGGCGCGCCGACGCGTCAGCGGAAGGCGATGCGGGGGTCGAGCCAGCCATAGAGCAGATCGGCGATCAGGTTGAAGACGATGACCAGGCACGAGAACACGAAGGTCACGGCCATGATCACCGGCGTGTCGTTGCGCAGGATGGCGTCGATGAGCAGGCTGCCGATGCCGGGCACGCGGAAGATCTGCTCGGTGACGATGGCGCCGCCGAACACCTGCGGCATGGTCAGTGCCACCAGCGTGACCACCGGGATCAGCGCGTTGCGCACCACGTGGCGCAGGATCACGCTGCGCTCGGGCAGGCCCTTGCTGCGCGCCGTGGTGACGTAGTCGAGCCGGATCACGTCGAGCACGGCCGAGCGCACGAAGCGCGTCCAGCTCGCGCCCTGGAACAGCCCCAGCACCAGCACCGGCATCAGGCTCTGCCGGATCTGCGCGCCCCACCAGGCCCAGCCCGTGGCGCCGAGGTCGGAGCGGAAGACGAAGGGCAGCCAGCCGAGCTTGATGGAGAACAGCAGGATGAACAGCAGCCCGGTGAAGAACGTGGGCAGCGAGAAGCCGACGAAGGCCAGCGTGTTGGCGATCTTGTCGAACAGCGAGTAGGGCCGGGTGGCGGCGTAGATGCCCACCGGCAGCGCGATCGCCAGCGCCACCAGCTGCGAGGCGCCGATCACCGCCAGCGTCACCGGCACGCGCTGCCAGACCAGGGTGTCGACGTTGACCCGGCTGACGAACGAGAAGCCCCAGTCGCCGTGCAGCATGGCGCTGAGCCAGTGCAGGTAGCGCTGCCACACCGGGTCGTCCAGGCCGAACTTGGCGCGCAGCGCCATGCGCACCTCGGGCGGCACGTTGGGGTTGGTGGCGAGCTCGCCGAAGGGGTCGCCCGGCGCCAGCGCCAGCACCGTGAACAGCACCGCGCTGATGCCCAGCAGGCTGGGCAGCGCGATCAGCAGGCGTCGGAGCAGGTAGGTGCGCAAGGGCTGGGGGGCGGGTGGGTGGCTGGGACCGGGCGGCGCGCGTCAGGCGCCGCGGCGCCAGTCCTGGATGAAGCCCGGCGCCAGGTCCCAGCCCGGCTGCGGAGCATGCAGCGTGCGTGCCAGGCCCACCGTGAGCGAGCGCGAGACGACCGGGATCACGTGGTGGTCGCCGCCGACGATGTCGTCCCTGCGGATGAGCAGCGCCGCCAGACGCGACCCGGGCCGGCGCCCCGGCAGCCCGCCGGCGTGCACGGCGGCGGGCACGGCGGCGATCTGCGCGCGCAGCGCGGCCTCGTCCATCGGTGTGCCGCGGCGCGGGCGGGTGGACAAGTCAGGCCTGGCGGTACCAGCTGTGCAGGGCCCAGACGATGTTGTCCCAGCCCGACAGCGGCGCCACCAGCTTGTCCTTGACGCCTGACACGCGGGGCCGGTTCACCAGCGGCACGATGTAGCCGTCGCCGCAGACCAGGTCGTTCATCCGGATGAACATCGCGGCCCGCTTGACCGGGTCGAGTTCGGTCTCGGCCGCGGCGTTGATCTTGTCGTACTCGTCGCTGCGCCAGCGGCTGATGTTGCGGCCCTGCCATTTGTTGGCCTTGGAGGCGACCTCGCTCGACTTGAACTGGTCCATGAAGCGCCCCGGGTCGGGCTCGGTCTGGGTCGTGGTGTACATCTCCATGTCGGCGTAGAACTTGGTGTACGTGTCGGGGTTGGCGACATCGGAGGAGAAGAACACGCTGGCCGTGACGGACTTCAGCTCGAGCGCGATGCCCGCCTTCTGGCAGGCCTGCTTGACGATGGCCTGGGTCTTCTGGCGCGGTGCGTTGATGCTGGTCTGGAACACGAAGGCGAGCCTGACGCCGCCCTTCTCGCGCACGCCGCCGCTGCCGCGCTTCCAGCCCGCGGCGTCGAGCAGGGCGTTGGCCTTGTCGATGTTGAACTCGAACTTCATGTTCGGGCTGCGGTAGCGCGGCGGGTTGTTCAGGAAGTTCGCGGTGGCGATGCCGGCACGGCCGTAGATGAATTCCTGCACCGCCTGGCGGTCGGTCAGCAGGCCCATGGCCTTGCGCACCGCGGGGTCGGAGAACGCGGGGTGGTGGGTGGCGGGGCTGGAGCGCTCGCCGTCGACCTCCTTGTTGGGGTCGCAGTAGTTGAGGGCGATGAACTCGATGTCGCCGCCGGGCACGATGGCGGCCCGGCCCTTGCCGCCGGTCTCCAGGCGCTTGAGGATCTCGTCTTCGACCTGCAGGTTCCAGGCGTAGTCGAACTCGCCCGTCTGCAGCACCGCGCGCGCGGCCGAGACGGCATCGCCCCCGCCCTTCATCTCGACCGTGTCGAAGAAGGGCCGGTTCGGCATGTGGTAGGCGGTGTTGATCGCGCCACGGACCAGATCGCCGGGCTTGAAGTCGACGAACTTGTACGGGCCCGTGCCCACCGGCTTGAGGTTGGCGGGCGCGTCGCGCGACTTCGCGCCGCTGTAGGCGGCGAACAGGTGCTTCGGGATCAGCATGCCGTTGGTGCCCACGAAGGCCTGGGCCCAGAACGGCGTGGGCTTGCCGAACAGGATGCGCACCGTCAGCGCATCGACGCGCTCGACCTTGATGTCCTTGTAGACGCCGATCGTCACCGCGGCGGTGGCCGGGTCGGCGGCGTACTGCCAGTTGAAGACCACGTCGTCGGCGGTGAAGGGCTGGCCGTCGTGCCAGGTGACGCCCTGCTTCAGCTTCCACACCACCGACTTGCCGTCGGCGGCCAGGCCGCCGTTGTCGCGCGTGGGGATCTCGGCCGCCAGGATCGGCACCAGGTTGCCGTCGGCGTCCCAGCCCGCCAGCGGCTCGTAGAAGATGCGCGAGCCCTCCTGGTCCTTGGTGCCGGTGGCGAAGTGCGGGTTCAGCAGCGTGGCGCCCTGCCAGAACAGCATCCGCAGCGGGCCGCCACCGCCGCGCCGGGTGGGCGCATAGCGCGGCAGCGGATCGGCCTGGGCCACGCCGGCATCGAGCAACAGCATGCCCGCCATCGGGGCGGTCAGGCCCAGCCCCAGCAGCTGCTGCACGAAGCGGCGCCGCGGCAGCGCGCCGGAGCGCACCTGCTCGATCAGGGCCCGCAGTTCAGGGTCTTGCATGGGGGACTCTCCGTGTTGGGTTCAGCGCCGGCGGCCGCCGATGCTATCGGCTCGACCGGCAGGGGCCATCGGGGTCGCCCCGGAAGGGCCGGCCCGGGCGCCGCGGCCCCGGGCGCGGGTCCATACTCCACCCATGAGCGACGAGGTCTTCACGGTCGACGGGCCGCGCGATGCGCCCACCGCGCTGGTGCTGGATTCACCGCATTCGGGCCGGCGCATGCCGGCCGACTTCGGCGCGGCGTGCAGCGCCGAAGCCTTGAGGGATGGCGAGGACTGCTTCATCGACGAGCTTTACGCCGGGGCTGCAGCAAGCGGCGTGCCGCTGCTGGCGGCGCAGTTTCCGCGCACCTACATCGACCCCAACCGCCATGCCGCCGACATCGACCCGGAACTGCTCGCCGAGCCCTGGCCCGGCCCGCAGGTGCCCAGCGGCAAGGCGGCGCTGGGCAAGGCGCTGATCTGGCGCACGCTGGACGACGGGCGGCCGATCTACGCCCGCCGGCTGCCGGTGGCCGAGGTGCAGCAGCGCATCGAGCGCTACCACCGGCCCTACCACCGGGCGCTGGTGGCGCTGCTCGATGCCGCGCATGCGCGCCATGGCGTGGTCTACCACCTGAACTGCCACTCGATGAACCCGGTGGCCGGCGTGATGGGCGAAGGCGGTGCCGGTGCGGCGCGCGCCGACATCGTGCTCGGCGACCGCGACGGCACCACCTGCAGCCCCGCGTTCACCGCCTTCGTGCGCGAGGTGCTCGAGGGCTTCGGCCTGCAGGTGAAGGTGAACGACCCGTACAAGGGCGTGGAACTGGTGCGCGCCTACAGCGACCCGGCCGCGGGCCGGCACAGCCTGCAGCTGGAGATCAACAAGCGCCTGTACATGGACCCGCAGCGCCTGCAGCCGCATGCGGGCTTCGCCCTGCTGCAGGCCAGGCTGCGCACGCTGGTGCAGCGCCTGGCCGCGCGCTACACGCCGCCGGTGCGTCATGCTTGAGCAACCTCGGGTGGAGTTGCAGGCGCCGGACATCGAGCCCTGGCGCCAGGGCAATGCGGGGGTGGACTGGGTGCATGCGCTGGACAGCGGCGTGCCGGGCCCGCAGACCCTGGTGCAGGCGCTGACGCACGGCAACGAGATCTGCGGCGCGATCGCCCTGGACTGGCTGCTGCACCGGGTGCGCGAGGGCTGGCGCCCGCGCCGCGGCCGGCTCGTGCTGGCCTTTGCCAACGTGCAGGCCTATGCGCGCTTCGACCCGGCCGACCCGTTCGCCTCGCGCTGCATCGACGAGGACTACAACCGGGTCTGGGACGACGCGACGCTGTTCGGCCCGCGCGATTCGGTCGAGCTGCGCCGCGCACGTGCGCTGCGGCCCTTCGTCGACGCGGCCGAGCTGCTGCTCGACATCCACTCGATGAGCGAGCCCTGCCGGCCGCTGATGGTGTGCGGCCGGGTCGACAAGAACGCCGCCTTCGCGCGCGAGCTGGGCATGCCAGCCGACCTGCTGATCGATACCGGCCACCCGGCGGGGCTGCGGATGGTCGACCGCGGCGCTTTCGGCGATCGGGCGGCGCCGCAGCGCGCCCTGCTCATCGAATGCGGCCAGCACTGGGAGCGCGCCGCGGCCGACGTGGCCATCGACAGCCTGGTGCGCTTCCTGGGCCTGACCGGGCAGGCGGATGCGGGCTGGGTGCAGGCCCATCAGCGCCTGCCGCTGCCGCGCCAGCAGCGCCTGGTGCGCGTGACCGAGGCCGTCGTGGCGCGCAGCGCCGACTTCCGCTTCCTGCGCCCGGTGCAGGGCTTCGACGTCATCGCCCAGGCCGGCACGCCGATCGCGCAGGACGGCGCGCACGTCTGGGCCACGCCCTACGACGACACGGTGCTGGTGATGCCCGGCACCCACAACCTCAAGCCGGGCGGCACGGCGGTGCGGCTGGGGCGCTTCGAGCCGCTGCCGGGCTGACGCGTCGTCAGCCGGCGCCGGGCGGGGCGCTGCTGCCCAGCACCACCGCGGCCACCAGCACCAGCGTCAGCACACCCGCTTCAGCGCGCAGCACGCGCATGAAGTGCCGGTGCGCCGCGGCCTCGGGCGCCCCGCCGGCTGCGGCGCCTTCCGCGGAGCCCCCCGCGCTGCGCAGGGCCTGCAGCAGCCGCGGCATCACGCGCCAGCGGTTGAAGCCGCCCATCAGCACCGCCAGGCCCACCAGCGCCAGCTTGACCAGCAGGATGCGGCCGTAGTCCGAGTGCAGCAGCGCGGGCAGCTGCGCCACGCTGCCGGCGGCGCGCCAGGCGTTGTACAGGCCGGTCAGGGCAATGCCGGCCAGCGCCAGCGTGGCGGTGGTCGACAGCGCCAGCGCCCAGCGGGCGGCGTCGGCCCGGTCGGCAGCCGCTGCGGCACGGCCCGACACCGCCGGCGGCGCCGCGAACAACGCCGCGGTCAGCACGACGCCCAGCCACAGGCCGGCCAGCAGCTGGTGCAGCCCGTTCATCGCCACCGGCAGGCTGAGATCGCCGGCATCGCCGGCATGCGAGACCGCGCTGCGCGTGCAGGCGTAGGCCGCCAGGCTCAGGCCCGCCAGCGCCAGCGCGCCGGGGCGGCCGCGGCCGATGCCGCCGGTGCAGGCCACCGCGCCGGCCACCGCCAGGGCTGCCAGCCCCGCCAGCCAGGCCTGCCCGAGATGGGTCTGCCAGGCCATGGTCAGGGCCATCGGGCCGGCCTGCGCGATCGACGTGCCGGCCATCGCCGCGGCCTCGAACCAGAGCCGGCCGCCACTGGCCAGCGCCGCCAGCAGCACGCCGGCGCCCAGGGCCTGCCGGGCGCGCGCCGACACCTGCCGGGCCCAGGCCGAATCGGCGCCCCGCAGCCACAGCCTCGAGGCCAGTGCGCCGAGCGCCAGCGCCAGGCCGGCGTTGGCCACCACCGCGGTGGCACGCAGCAGCACCAGCAGCCCGCCTTCGCCCATCACTTCACCGTGAAGTGCAGGGTGCCCGTCATGCGGTGGCCGTCGCGACCCATCGTCACCCACTGCGCGCGGTAGCTGCCTGCGGCCAGCCGCGGCAGCGGCAGCGACAGTGCGTTCGCATCGGCCGGATCGCCCTGCGCCGGCGAGGTGGCCACGGCCGCGCCGGCCGGCCCGAGCAGCGTGACGCGGCTGACCGCGGCCTCGATCGGCTCGTTGAAGCGGATGTGCAGCGCCGACGGCGCCGTTGCCAGGGTGGCGCCGTCGGCGGGCGTGGAGGTCTGCACCCGGGCATGGGCGTGCGCGGCCGGGCTGGCCCACAGGGCAGCCAGGGCGGTGGCCAGGGCGGCGGCGGTGCTGCGGAAGCGGATCGAACGGATCATGGTGAACCTCGGTGGGGGGGGGAGTGGGTGCGCCGCGATGGCGGCGTCAATGGCCTTCATGCCCTGTGGGCTTGCGCACGTTCAGCATCACGCCGCTGGCCGGCGGTGCCGGGGCCTGCACGGGCTCGGGGGCGTCGTCGGTGACCTCGTGGGCCACCGTGCCTGCGGGGTGCCGGAACCAGCCCGGGTCGCGGTAGTCGCCGGGGCGCACGTCGTCGCGCACCTTCACCACGCTGAACATGCCGCCCATCTCCAGCGCGCCGTAGGGGCCGCTGCCGCCCATCATCGGCAGCGTGTTGGCCGGGATCGGCATGCCCATCTCGGCCATGTCGGCCATGCCGGTGCTGCCCATGGGCATGTACTCGGGCACCAGGTTCGCGATGCGCTCGGCCACGCTGCCCAGGTCGGTGCCGATGAAGTTGGGCAGCGTGTGGCCCATCGCGTTCATCGTGTGATGCGCCTTGTGGCAGTGGATGGCCCAGTCGCCGGCCACGGCGTCGAACTCGATGGCCCGCATCTGGCCCACCGCGATGTCGGTGGTGACCTCGGGCCAGCGCGCCGACGGCGGCACCCAGCCGCCGTCGGTGCCGGTGACCTGGAAGTGCGGGCCGTGCATGTGGATGGGGTGGTTGGTCATCGTCAGGTTGCCGATGCGGATGCGCACCCGGTCGCCGGTGCGCGCCACCAGCGGGTCGATGCCGGGGAAGACGCGGCTGTTCCAGGCCCAGAGGTTGAAGTCGAGCATCTCGCTGGTGCGCGGCGTGGCGCTGCCGGGGTCGATGGCGTAGCTGGCCATCACGAACGCGAAGTCGCGGTCCACCCGCATCTGGCGCGGGTCCTTCGGGTGGATGATGAACAGGCCCATCATGCCCATCGCCATCTGCACCATCTCGTCGGCATGCGGGTGGTACATGTGGGTGCCGGCGCGCGGCAGCGTGAATTCGTAGACGAAGGTCTGGCCCGGCGGGATGTGCGGCTGCGTGAGGCCGCCCACGCCGTCCATGCCGTTGGGCACCAGGATGCCGTGCCAGTGCACGGTGGTGTGCTCGGGCAGCCGGTTGGTGACGAAGATGCGCACGCGGTCGCCCTCGACGGCCTCGATCGTCGGCCCCGGGCTGCTGCCGTTGTAGCCCCACAGGTTGGCCGTCATGCCGGGTGCGAATTCGCGCACCACGGGCTCGGCCACGAGGTGGAACTCCTTCACGCCGGCCTTCGTGCGCCAGGGCAGGGTCCAGCCGTTGAGGGTGGCCACCGGGTTGTAGGGGCGGCCGTCGGGCGGCGCCCGGGGCGGCTCCATCGCCGGCGAGGTTCGGATCACGGCCTCGGGCACCACGGCCGCGGCGGCCCGGCCCACGGTAGCGGCGCCCAGGGCCACGGCGCCGGCGGCGCGGAAGAAGTCTCTGCGTTGGGTCATGGTGGTCTTTCAGCGGCCCGCACCCGGTGCCGGCGAGCCGCCGGTGAGCGCGTTCCGTAGGTTGCTGTCGGCGATCCAGAAATCGCGCAGGGCATCGATGTAGCCGGTGACGCCGGCGACCTGCTCGCGCGCGTCGGCCAGCAGCTCGAACACGCTGATCAGCATGCCGTTGTAGCGCAGCTGGTTCTCGTCGGCGATGCGTTTGCGCAGGGGCACCACGTCGTCGCGGTAGTGGCGCGCCAGGTCGTACGCGGTGCGGTAGGCGGCGTACGACTCGCGCACTTGCGAGCGTGCGTTCACCGCCACCTCGGTGGTGTGCTGCACGGCCTGCAGGTACTCGGCCCGGCCACGCGCCACGCGCGCTGAGCCGAAGTCGAACAGCGGCAGCACCAGGCCCACCTGCCCGCCGCGCGCGGCCGGATTGCCGGTCTGGCGCTTGTCGACGTAGCCGGCGTCCAGCACGTCGATGTAGCGCGTGGCCTGCGTCAGGCCCAGCGCCTTCGCCGTGCCCAGGGCCTCGCGCCGGGCGAGCTGCACGTCCAGGCGCTGCGCCACGGCGGTCTGCTCGGCGTCCTGCGGCACCAGCGGCTGGGCCGGCAGGTCGGGCAGCCGCTCGGGCAGGCGGAAGGCCAGCTGCGCGCCCCACAGCCCGAGCACGCGCGCCAGGCGCTCGCGCTCGGCCACGGCCTGCAGCCGGGCGCGCGCCAGCTGCGTGGTGGCGTCGTCGTAGAAGGCCTGCTCGCGCATCTGCGCCAGCGCGCTGAAGTTGCCTGCGGCGGCCATGCGCCGCGCCAGCTCGGCCGTGCCTTCGGCGGCCTGCTGCACCTGCACGGCGTAGTTCACGAGGTCCTGCGCCGCCACCGCGCCGAAGAAGGCGCGCCGTGCCTCGGCCGCCACGCCGACGGCGTCCAGCGCGGCGCGGAACTGCGCCTGCTCGAAGCGTTGCTGCCCGAGCTGGCTGGCCGCGGGCAGCGTCAGCAGGTCCAGCAGGTTGAAGGTGAGCGAGCGCGTGATCTCGGCAACGCCACCACCGGCGATGCGCTCCAGGCCGATGGCCGGACCCGAGGGCCGCGCCGCGCGGACGTAGTCGGCCTCGGCGATGCCCAGGTCGGCAAAGCGGGCCTGCAGGCCCGCGTTGTTCAGCAAGGCCAGCTCGACGGCGCTGTCGGCACTGAGGGGCTGCGCCAGCAGCTCGACCACCCGCGCCTGCGCCGCGCGGGCGTCGGCCGGGCTGCGCTGCCACACCACGGGCTGGCCGGTGCGGTCGCGCGTGAGCGCGGCCACATGGTCGAACCCGCCGTCGGGCGAGAACGAGGCGCAGCCGGCCAGCACGAGGCTGGCCGCGGCGCCGGCACCCAGGCGGATCATCGATGCCCCCCATGACTCTGCCGGGCCGCAGCCGAGGGCGCCGACGCTGCCGGCGTGCCGGTCATCGGCATACCTTGCATGCCGTGCATGCCCTTCATGTCGCCCATGCCGTGCATGCCCTTCATGTCGCCCATGCTGTGCATGCCTTTCATGTCGCCCATGTCCTTCATGTCCTTCATGTCGCCCATGCCCTTCATGCTCTTCATGGCTCCCATGCCCTGGGCGTCGGCGGGGGCCTTCGAGCCGCCCGTGTCCTGCATGTCGCCCATGCCGGCCATGCCGGCGGCGGCACTGTTCAAGGTCTTCCAGTCGCCGGCCTCGGCCGCGCGGTAGGGCTTGTAATCGGCAAAGGCCGACCGGTATTGCAAGGGCGGCACGGCGGCCTGCGCGTCGACCGGGCCTGCGTTGGTGCCTGGGGCGGCGGCGGCTTGCAGCGCAACGCCGCAGGCCAGCACGAGAGTGAGCTTTTTCATGGTGGTGAAGTCATCCGGAGCGCCGCCACGGCCAGGGCCGTGCGGCGGATGCCCGCGCCAGGGCGGCGCGGACGCGGTAGCGGCCCCGCGCGGGGGCCGCGCCTGCCGTCAGACGCTTCGGGGCGGGCGCTCGGGCCCGGTGACGATGAAGCTCGGCGCGGCTGCCTGCAGCGCCGGGAAGCCGACGGCCGCCGCGGCCAGGGGCTCGAAAGGCGCCGGCACCGTGCTCATCAGCGGCGTGGCCGCGCAGCAGGCCGAGCAGAGATTGCACTTGTCGTGGCTGTCGGCATGGTGGCCGGCGCCATGATCGGCTTCAGCGCCGGCGCCCTGATCGGCCGCGTCCCGATGCGCGCCCATGGCGTGCCCCGCAGGCCCGGCCGCCATCGACGGGCTCGTTGCCATGGCGGTGGCTGGCGCCGCATCGGCCAGCGGGCACAGCGCCGCCGCTGCCACCGCGCCGCGCAGCGGCAGCAGCAGCATCAGCAGGATCAACAGGGCGTGGCGCAGGTTCTTCACTTCGCGCGAAGGTTAGCACGGGCCGCGGGTTCGACGCCGGCGCGGGGCATGGCCGGCTGCGCCAGCGTGTCCAGGATCGGGCAGTCGGGCCGGTCGTCGCCGTGGCAGCCGTGTACCAGGTCCTGCAGCGTGGCCTTCATGGCCTGCAGCTCGTGCAGCTTCTGCTCCAGCTCCTGCAGGTGCGCCTGCGCCAGCGCCTTGACCTGGCGGCTCGGGCGCCGGCGGTCCTGCCACAGGCCGAGCAGGGCGCGGATCTGCTCGATCGAGAAGCCCAGGTCGCGCGAGTGGCGGATGAAGCGCAGCGTGTTCAGCTCGCGTTCGCCGTACTGGCGGTAGCCGGCTTCGGTGCGCTCGGCGTGGGGGAACAGGCCCACGCTCTCGTAGTGGCGGATCATCTTGGCCGACACCCCGCTGGCCTGCGCGGCCTGGCCGATGTTCATGGGCTGGAGGAGGGGTTCGGTCATGGCAAGGAACTCCGTGGCTGGCCGCCCTGGCCCTGCCAGCGGCGCAGCAGCAGGGCGTTGCCCACCACGCTGACGCTGCTGAAGGCCATCGCCGCGCCCGCCAGCACCGGGCTCAGCAGCCCCAGCGCCGCCAGCGGGATGCCCAGCACGTTGTACACGAAGGCCCAGCCCAGGTTCTGGCGGATCTTGGCGTAGGTGCGACGCGAGACGTCCACCGCGTCGGCCACCAGCCGCGGGTCGCCGTGCATCAGCGTCAGGCCCGCGGTCTCGGTGGCGACGTCGGCGCCGCCGGCCATCGCGATGCCGACCGAGGCCGCGGCGAGCGCGGGCGCGTCGTTCAGGCCATCGCCGACGAAGGCGACCACGGTGCCGTCGGCGCGCAGGGCCTGCACCCGCGCGGCCTTGTCGGCGGGCAGCATCTCGGCCTCGTACTCGGTGATGCCGAGCGCGGCCGCCACCGCCTGCGCGCTGCCGCGGTTGTCGCCGGTCAGCATCAAGGTGCGCAGGCCCAGGGCGTGCAGCCGGTCCACCGCCTCCCGGGCCCCGGGCTTGAGCGCGTCGCCGAAGGCGAGCAGGCCCAGCACCTCGGGCGGCGCGCCTTCGAGCCCGCCGCGCAGCAGCCACGAGACGGTGCGCCCCTGATCCTGCAGTTGACGCGCCTGCGCGGCCAGGGGCCCGGCCGGGGCCTGCCGCTCCTGCTGCAGGCGCGTGCTGCCCAGCGCCAGGCGCCGGCCCTGCACCCGCCCCTCGATGCCGCGCCCGGGCAGGGCCTGCAGGTCCTGCGCCGCGCCGATCGCCAGCCCCTGCGCCCGCGCCCGCCCCAGCACCGCCGCGGCCAGCGGGTGGGCGCTGCCGGCCTGCAGTGCCGCGGCCAGGCCCAGCACGGTGGCGGCGTCGTGCCCGGCGGCCGGCAGCACCGCGACCAGCACGGGCCGGCCCTCGGTGAGGGTGCCGGTCTTGTCGAACGCCACCACGCGCACCGCGTGCGCCTGCTCCAGCGCCTGCGCGTCCTGGATCAGGATGCCGTGGCGCGCGGCCACGCCGGTGCCGGCCATGATCGCCGCCGGCGTGGCCAGGCCGAGCGCGCAAGGGCAGGCGATCACGAGCACCGACACGGCGTTGATGAGCGCGCGCTCCCAGTCGCCGGTGGTGCCGGCCCAGGCGGCGAAGGTCGCCAGCGCGAGCACCAGCACCACCGGCACGAAGACCGCGCTGACGCGGTCGACGACCCGCTGCACCGGCGCCTTGGCGGCCTGCGCCGATTCGACCAGCCGGATGATGCGGGCCAGCGTGGTCTCGGCGCCGACGGCGCTGGCGCGCACCGCCAAGGCGCCCTCGGCATTGACCGAGCCGCCGATGACGCGGTCGCCCACGCCCTTGGGCACCGGCAGGCTCTCGCCGGTGATCAACGATTCGTCCAGGTGGCTGCGGCCCTCGACGATCTCGCCGTCGGTGGCCACGCGGTCGCCCGGCCGCACGACCACGATGTCGCCCAGCGCCAGCTGCCCGATCGGCAGCTCGATCTCGGCCGCGCCGCGGCGCACGCGGGCCGTGGCGGGGCGCAGCGCGCTGAGCGCGCGGATGGCGTCGGCGGCTTCGCGCTTGGCCCGGCCCTCGAGCCACTTGCCCAGCAACACCAGCGTGATCACGGTGGCCGAGGCCTCGAAGTAGAGGTGGTCGGTGCTGCCGCGCAGCAGCAGGTAGACCGACAGCCCGTAGGCGGCACTGGTGCCCAGCGCCACCAGCAGGTCCATGTTGCCGGCGCGCGCGCGCAGCGCCTTCCAGCCCGCCCGGTAGAAGCGCCCGCCCAGCCAGAACTGCACCGGCGTGGCCAGCGCCCACTGCAGCCAGCCCGGCAGCATGGCGTGCAGGCCCAGGGCCTGCAGCAGCATCGGCAGCGCCAGCGGCAGCGTCAGCGCCGCGGCGGTGGCCACCGGCCACCAGCTGGGCAGGCCGGCCCGGCCTGGGGCCGCCGCCGCGGCGTCTGCGCCGGCCGCGGCTGCGCTGCCGGCGGCCGGCACGGCGGGCGCGGCGTAGCCCGCCTGTTCCACCGCCGCCAGCAGCGCCTGCAAGGGCACGCCGGTCGCGGTCTGCACGCGGGCCTTCTCGGTCGCCAGGTTCACCGCCACCGCCTGCACGCCCGGCACCTTGGCCAGGGCCCTTTCCACCCGGCCCACGCAGGAGGCGCAGCTCATGCCCTCGATCTGCAGGTTCAGGCTGGTTGCGGGGCCGGTGTCGGCCGGTGGGGCGAGCAGGGTGGCGGTGTTCATGCGGCGGAGCCTGAAGCTTGCCATCATGTGAAGGTCAAGCCCGCCGCGTCAAGCCACCGGCCCGCGCGGGGTCTTGCCGGCTGGCGCTTGACCTTGCCCCGCGGGCAAGCCGGATGCTGCCGGCTTCAACCCTGGCAGGAGCCCGACCATGATTGCCTTCGAAGTTGCCGACATGACCTGCGGCCATTGCGCCGGCCGCATCACCCGCGCCGTGCAAGCGGTGGACCCGGCGGCCCAGGTGCGCGTGGACCTGAAGCGCGCGCGCGTGGAGGTCGACCCCGTGGCCGCCGACGCGCAGGCGCTGGGCGCTGCGATGCGCGAGGCCGGCTACACGCCGGTGCCGGTGCCGGCGGCCTGACCCTGCAGGCTCGCACGGTGGCTCAGACGATGCGCTCGCCCGGGTTGGTGATCTTGCGCATCGGCTCGTAGCGCGCGCTGGCCACCATCAGCGGGTGCGCGGCATCGCCACCGTCCCAGCGCGGGTCGTCGATGCCCTCGAACACCTCGCGCAGGCGCTGGCCCCAGGTGCTGTGGATCATCTGGAAATATGGGTTGCGCTCGTCCATGCAGACATGCTCGTCGCTGTGCAGGCGGCCCTCGCGGTAGACCAGCAGGTCCAGCGGCAGGCCGACGCTGAGGTTGGACTTGAGCGTGCTGTCCATCGACACCAGCGCGCACTTGGCGGCCTCGTCGAGTTGCGTCGCCGGCGTCAGCACGCGGTCGAGGATGGGCTTGCCGTACTTGCTTTCGCCGGCCTGGAAGAAGCAGGTCTCGCGCGTGGCCTCGATGAAGTTGCCGGCCGAGTACACCAGGAACAGCCGCATCGCCTCGCCCTTGATCTGGCCGCCGAAGATCATGCTGGCGTTGAAGTCGACGCCCGCGGTCTTCAGCGACGGGCCGTCCTGCGCGTAGACGCGGCGCACGGTGGCGCCGAGCACGCGCGTGGCGTCGAACATGCTGGTGGCATTCCAGATCGTGATCGGCTCGCCGGCGCCGCCGTCGATGCGCTCCACCTGCAGCAGCTCGCGGATGCTCTGGCTGATGCTGAGGTTGCCGGCCGACAGCATCACCATGAAGCGCTCGCCCGGCTGCTCGTAGATCATCATCTTGCGGAAGGTGCTGATCGCGTCCAGGCCCGCGTTGGTGCGCGAGTCCGAAAGGAACACGAGGCCGGCGTTGAGCCGGATGCCGACGCAGTAGGTCATGGCGGGAGCGGGGCGGGGCCGGGGGGCGCCGAGGTTAACAGGCCACGCAACCGGTACAGCGCCTCCAGCGCCTCGCGCGGGGACAGCCGGTCGGGGTCGATCGCGGCCAGCGCGTGCTCCAGCGCCGAGGGCTCGGTCGCCGGCGCCGGGGCCGGGGGCGCGGCGAACAGGTCCACCTGGGCCTGGCCGCTCTGTGCCTTCGCCTCCAGCGCCTCCAGCGTGGCCCGCGCCTGCCGGATCAGCGCCGCCGGCATGCCGGCCAGCCGCGCCACCTGCACGCCGTAGCTGCGGCTGGCCGGGCCGGGCTCGATCTGGTGCAGGAACACGATGTCGTGCCCGCTCTCCACCGCGCCCACGTGCAGGTTGATGGCGCGCTCGTGCCGCGCCGGAAATTCGGTGAGCTCGAAGTAGTGGGTGGCGAAGAGGGTGAAGCTGCGGTTGCGGTCGTGCAGCTGGCTGGCGATGGCGCCGGCCAGCGCCAGGCCGTCGAAGGTGCTGGTGCCGCGGCCGATCTCGTCCATCAGCACCAGGCTGGCCTCGGTGGCGCCGTGCACGATGGCGGCCGCCTCGGTCATCTCCAGCATGAACGTACTTTGCGCGTTAGCCAGGTCGTCGGCGGCGCCGATGCGGGTGTGGATGGCGTCGATCGGCCCCAGCCGGCAGGCCGCGGCCGGCACGTACGAGCCCATCGCCGCCAGCAGCACGATCAGCGCCACCTGGCGCATGAAGGTGCTCTTGCCGCCCATGTTGGGGCCGGTGATGACGAGCATCCGCGTGCGGGCGTCGAGCCGGCAGTGGTTGGCGATGAAGGCGCCCGGGCCGGCGGTCTCGGCCAGCCGCGCCTCGACCACCGGGTGCCGGCCGGCCTCGATCGCGATGCAGGGGTAGGGCACGAACTCGGGCCGGCACCAGGCCAGCGTGGATGCGCGCTCGGCCAGCGCGGCCAGCGCGTCGAGCGCGGCCAGCGAGTGCGCCAGCGCCTGCAGCGCCGGCAGGTGGGGCTGCAGCGCATCGAGCAGCTGCTCGTACAGCCACCGCTCGCGCGCCAGCCCGCGCTCCTGCGCCGACAGCGCCTGGTCCTCGAAGGTCTTGAGCTCGGGCGTGATGTAGCGCTCGGCGTTCTTCAGCGTCTGCCGCCGCTGGTAGTCGGCCGGCACCTTGTCCAGGTGCGAGCCGGTGACCTCGATGTAGTAGCCGTGCACGCGGTTGAACTGCACGCGCAGGTTGGGGATGCCGGTGCGGGCGCGCTCGCGCGCCTCGAGCTCGAGCAGGAAGGCGTCGCCATGCTGCGCCAGGCCGCGCAGCGCGTCGAGCTCGGCGTCGAAGCCGGCGGCGATGACGCCGCCGTCGCGCAGCAGCGCGGCGGGCTCGAGCGCGATCGCCTGCAGCGCCTGGGCCAGGGCCGCCTCGGGCGCCAGCCCGGCGTGCAGGCGCGCCAGCAGCGGGCTGCCGCGCGGCGCCACCGCGCGCAGCGCCGGCAGGGTGGCCAGTGTCTCGCGCAGGCCGGCCAGCTCGCGCGGGCGCACCTGGCGCAGCGCGGTGCGGGCGGCGATGCGCTCGACATCGCTCACGCCGCGCAGCGCTTCGCGCAGGGGCTCGAACGCCGGGCGGTGGCCGGCGCCCGCTTCGGTCAGGACCGCGATGGCGGCGTGGCGCTCGCTGGCCGGGCCGCGGTCGCGCGCCGGGTGCGTAAGCCAGTGCCGCAGCAGCCGGCTGCCCATGCCGCAGCGGCAGCTGTCCAGCAGCGACAGCAGGGTCGGGCGGTCGTCGCCGCGCAGGGTCTGCACCAGTTCGAGGTTGCGGTGCGTGGCCGGCGGCAGCTCGAGCAGTTCGTCCGCGCGTGCCACGCGCAGGCTGCGCACGTGGCCCAGGGCCCGGCCCTGCGTGTGCTCGGCGTAGCCCAGCAGCGCCGCGGCCGCGGCGTGCCCGGCGGCGAGGGCCTGCGCGTTGAAGCCGGCCAGCGTGGCCACCTGCAGCTGCTCGCGCAGCTTGCGCTCGCCCAGGGCGCTGTCGAACTGCCAGGCCGGGCGCGCGGTGCGCGCGGCCCGCGCCTGCGCCAGCGCCGCGGGCAGCGCGCCGCCGTCGTGCAGGATCTCGGCCGGCGCCAGCCGCGCCAGCCAGCCCGGCAGTTCACGCTCGCTGCATTCGGCCAGGCCGAGCTCGCCGCTGGCCAGCGCCAGCCAGGCCAGGCCCCACACGGTGCCGTCCGGGGTGGCGGCCGCGCCGCGTGCGCGGCGTGGGTGCACCGCCAGCAGCAGGGTGTCGGCGCGCTCGGCCAGCAGCTCGCTGTCGGTGACCGTGCCGGGCGTCACCACGCGCACCACCTTGCGCTCGACCGGGCCCTTGGCGGTGGCGACATCGCCCACCTGCTCGGCCACCGCCACCGCCTCGCCCAGCTTGAGCAGCCGGGCCAGGTAGCTCTCGGCCGCGTGCACCGGCACGCCGGCCATCACCACCGGCTGGCCGGCGCTGTGGCCACGCGTGGTGAGCGTGATGTCGAGCAGCCGGTTCGCCTTGCGCGCGTCGTCGAAGAACAGCTCGTAGAAATCGCCCATCCGGTAGAACACCAGCGTGTCCGGATGCTGGGCCTTGATGCGCAGGTACTGCTGCATCATCGGCGTGTGGGCGCCGAGGTCGGGCGGCGGCGGGACGGCAGGCTCTGCGGGCATGGGGGCTTCGGGCGGGACGGCGCAGGCCGTCGGCCCGCGCGCAGCCCGGATCTTAGGGGCCGGGGCCGCCGGCGGCCCGCGCGCGCCGACGCCCTGCCGTGCTTGCCTTCAGTCCTTGGCGTAGATGTCCACGTCCTTGGTCTCGCGCACGAACAGCATGCCGATGACGAAGGTGGCCGACGCGATGATGATCGGGTACCACAGGCCGTTGTACATGTTGCCGGTCTGGGCCACGATGGCGAAGGCCGTGGTGGGCAGCAGGCCGCCGAACCAGCCGTTGCCGATGTGGTACGGCAGGCTCATCGAGGTGTAGCGGATGCGCGTGGGGAACAGCTCCACCAGCATCGCCGCGATCGGCCCGTAGACCATCGTGACGTAGATCACCAGCACCACCAGGATGGCGATGATCAGCGGCTTGTTCATCTTCGCCGGGTCGGCCTGGGCCGGGTAGCCGGCCGCCTTCAGCGCATCGGTCACCGATTTCTTGAACGCCGCCTCCTTGGCCTTCACCTCGGCCGGCGGCAGGCCCTGGGCGGTGAAGCTGGTGATGACGGTCTGGCCCACCGTGATGGTGGCCGGCGTTCCGGGTGCGACGGCCTGGTTGTCGTAGCTCACCGAGCCGGCGGCCAGCAGCTGCTTGGCGACGTCGCACGAGCTCGTGAACTTGACGGTGCCGGTGGGGTTGAACTGGAACGAGCACTCGGCCGGGTCGGCGTGCACCAGCACCTTGTTCTTGGCCTGCGCCGCGGCCAGGTCGGGGTTGGCGGCCTGGGCCAGCGCCGTGAACAGCGGGAAGTACGTCAGCGCGGCCAGCAGGCAGCCGGCCATGATGATCGGCTTGCGGCCGATCTTGTCCGACAGTGCGCCGAAGACGATGAAGAACGGCGTGCCGATCAGCAGCGAGACCGCGATCATGATGTTGGCCGTGGCGCCGTCGACCTTCAGCGACTGGGTCAGGAAGAACAGGGCGTAGAACTGCCCCGTGTACCAGACCACGGCCTGGCCGGCGGTCAGGCCCACCAGCGCCAGGATCACGATCTTCAGGTTCTTCCACTGGCCGAACGACTCGGTCAGGGGCGCCTTCGAGGTCCGGCCCTCGGACTTCATCTTCTGGAAGGCGGGCGACTCGTTCATGCTCAGGCGGATCCAGACGCTCACGGCCAGCAGCACGATCGAGACGATGAAGGGCACGCGCCAGCCCCATTCGGCGAAGGCGGCCTCGCCGGTCAGGGTGCGGGTGCCCAGGATCACCATCAGCGACAGGAACAGCCCCAGCGTGGCGGTGGTCTGGATCCACGAGGTGTAGGCGCCGCGCTTGCCGTGCGGTGCGTGCTCGGCCACGTAGGTGGCGGCCCCGCCGTACTCGCCGCCGAGCGCCAGGCCTTGCAGCAGGCGCAGCGCGATCAGGATGATCGGTGCCGCCGCGCCCCAGCTGGCGTAGCTGGGCAGGATGCCGACGATGAAGGTCGACAGGCCCATGATCAGGATCGTGACCAGGAAGGTGTACTTGCGCCCGATCATGTCGCCCAGGCGCCCGAAGAAGATGGCACCGAAGGGGCGGACGATGAAGCCGGCGGCAAAGGCCAGCAGCGCGAAGATGAAGGCCGAGCCCGCGTCGAGCCCGGCGAAGAACTGCTTGGCGATGATGGCCGCCAGCGATCCGTAAAGGTAGAAGTCGTACCACTCGAACACGGTGCCCAGCGACGAGGCGAAGATGACCTTCTTCTCTTCGCGGGTCATGGGACGGGCGGGCGCGCCGGGGCCCCCCTGCAGCACTGCAGCCATGGTGTCTCCTCGATGTTGGAATGCCGTCCGCTGAAGACGGCCGGTGGCGGCAGAGTAGAGGCCGAGCCTGACCGTGCTCTGACAGCAATGCTGCCGCGGGCGCCTGTTTCGCCCGTACTTACCCTGGCTGGCGCCGCGGCATGATCGCGGGATGCACGCACCTCGATCTCCGCACCGCGCGGCTTTCGCCGCAGCGCCGACCTGGACGGCCCGCGCCCTGGCCCTGGCGACGACCCTGGCCTGCGCTTTCGGCGGCGCGGCGCGCGCGCAGCCGGGCGGCCTGGCGCCGCAGGCCATCGCCACGCGCACCAGCCTCGGTGTCGAGACCTTGCGCCTGCCGCAGGGCGAGTCCCTGGGATTGCTGGGCGCTACGCTGTTGTTCGAGGTGGGCGACGGCTGGGCCCTGGGCCCGGCGCTGTATGGCGCGGCCAGCGGCCGGCGCGGCGGCTTTTTCGTCGGCGGGGTCGAGTTGCAGCGGCGCTGGACCCTCGGCCCCGGCCTGTGGGCCGTGACGGGCCTGTACGCCGGTGGGGGCGGCGGTGCCGCGGCGCCCGTGGGCGGCGGGCTGATGCTGCGGCCGGCCGTCAGCCTGCTGCACGATGTGGGGCCGGCGCTGGCGCTCGGGTTGTCGTGGTCGTCGGTGCGATTCCCCAGCGGACAGATCGGCAGCCGGCAGCTTGGCGCGGTGGCGGTCTGGCGCGGCGACTTCGGCTATGTCGACGCCGCCGCCGGCACGCCGGTGGCGGCCGGGGCGCCTTCCAGCGGCCTGGGCTTCGACCGCATGGCGGCCACGTTGTCCGTCGTGCGCCTGGACGGCGCCCCGGCGCGCCGGATCGGCCTGGTGGGCGTGCGCGCCGAGCGCCGGCCCGACGCCGCGGGCCTGCGCTGGGGGCTGGAGGCCGCGGCCGCCGCCAGGGGCGACGCCGCCGGCTACATGGAAGTGCTGGGTGGGGCTGCGCTGGAAGCGGCGCCGCTGCCGCACTGGCTGCCGCAGTGGCGGGTGGGCCTGCGGGCGGCGGTGGGTCTGGGTGGGGGCGGCGCGGTGCCCACCGGCGGCGGCGCGCTGGCGCGGCTGACGGGCCTGACCGAATGGCGGTTCGCGCCGGGCTGGGCGGTCGGGGCCGAGGCCGGCTGGCTGCGCAGCGCCCATGCCGGCGCCGGCCTGCGCGCGCGCCAGGCACAGCTGTGGCTGGCGGCCGACCTCGATCCGCCCGCTGGCGCCGGCAGCGCCCAGGTCGTGCGCACCGAGTGGGTCGCCTCCTTGCAGGACCACCCCCGCGTGCGGCGCGGCGACGGCCGGCGTGCGCCGCTGCAGACCGTGGGCCTGGCGCTGAACCGCTATCTCGGCCCGCACCTGTACCTCAGCGGGCAGGCGCACAGCGCCTACGCCGGCGGCGCCGGCGCCTACTCGGTGGGACTGATCGGCCTGGGCTTGGCCACCGATGCCGCCGCGCGCTGGCGCGTCGGCGCCGAGGCGTTGGCCGGCGCTGCCGGTGGCGGCGGCGTGGCCACCGCGGGCGGGGCCCTGGCGCAGGCGCAGGTCTGGGCGAGCTGGCGCGCGGATGCCACCGACCCCTGGGGCGGCGCGTGGCGCGCGGGCCTGGGCCTGACGCGCGCGCACCGCGGTGGCGGCACTTCGCCGCTGGCCGAGATCGCCTACAGCCGGCCCTTCGGCAGCGTCGGGCGCTGAGCGGCGCGGTACCGGCACCGTGCCGCCTGGGGGCCGCCCGGTCAGGCCTTGCGCACCCGCAGCGGCGTTCGCGGGGCGGGTGCAGCGGGCAAGTCCTCGGCCTCGGTGTCGGCTGCCGCAGGGGTGGCTGCATCCGCTTCGGCCGCAGTGGCGCGTGAATACGGCGCCAGCATCTGCACCAGCTGACCGTAGATCTTCGGGTTGCCGGCCACCAGCTCGCGCTGGAACAGGAAATCGGCCTCGCCCGTGAAGTTGCCCACCAGGCCGCCGGCCTCGGTGACGATGAGCGAGCCAGCGGCCAGGTCCCAGGGCTGCAGGCCGCTCTCGAAGAAGCCGTCGTAGTAGCCGGCGGCCACGTAGCACAGGTCGAGCGCGGCCGCCCCCGGGCGACGCAGGCCGGCGCACTGCTGCATCACCGCTTCGAACATCTTCAGGTAGCGCTGGAAGTTGTCGCCGCGGCGGAAGGGGAACCCGGTGCCGATGAGCGCATCGCCCATGCGCGTGCGCTTGGACACGCGCAGCCGCCGATCGTTGAGGAAGGCGCCGCGCCCGCGCGAGGCGAAGAACAGGTCGTTGCGGGTGGGGTCGTACACCACCGCCTGCTGCACCACGTCGCGGTGGGCGAGTGCGATCGAGACGGCGTAGACCGGGAACCCGTGCAGGAAGTTGGTGGTGCCGTCCAGCGGGTCGATGATCCAGGTGAACTCGCTGTGACGCGCGCCGTGCTCGCGGCCCGACTCTTCGGCCAGGATGGCGTGGCCCGGGTAGGCCTCGAGCAGGGTGCGGATGATGATGTCCTCGGCCGCGCGGTCGACTTCGGAGACGAAGTCGTTGGGGCCCTTGCGGCCGACCTTGAGCAGGTCGAGATCGAGTGCCGCGCGGTTGATGATCGCCCCCGCCGAGCGGGCCGCCTTGACGGCGGTGTTGAGCATGGGGTGCAGGGCTTGCGACATGGGCAGGGTGGGCTGCGGGCGCAGCGCGATCGAAGGGCGGCGATGAGGGTAAAGAGCAGAGCGCCGGGTGCGACGAGAATCGTGCCGCCCGGGCCCCGAGTTTAACGGGGTAGCCCCGCCGCACCGCGATGACCCCCCCCGACGCCGCCGCCGACCGCACTGCCGACCGCTCGCCCGAGCACACCCCCGGGCGCACGCGCTTCGTGCTGGTGGGGACCAGCCATGCCGGCAACGTGGGCGCCGCGGCACGGGCGATCCGGGTGATGGGCTTCGGCGAGCTGGTGCTGGTGCAGCCGCGCTGGCCCGATGTGGCGCAGCGCGAGGAGGCACTGGCGATGGCCAGCGGCGCCACCGACGTGCTGGCCGCGGCGCGCGTGGTGGCCTCGCTGCCCGAAGCCCTGGACGGCATCAGCTGGGCCTGTGCCACGGCGATGACGCCGCGCGACTTCGGCCCGCCCACCTGGGCCCCGCGCGCGCACTTCGAGGCCCTGGCGGCCGGCCCGCACCGCGTGGCCTTCGTCTTCGGCCCCGAGCGCACGGGGCTGGCCAACGAGGATGTGTACCGCTGCCACGCCTGCCTCTCGATTCCCGCCGACCCGGCCTACGGCTCGCTGAACCTGGCGCAGGCGGTGCAGCTGATCGCGTACGAGTGGCGCCAGGCGCTGGGCGGCTTTGCGGTGACGCCGCGCACGGCCGACCCGGCGCTGGCCGACGCCCGGGCCATCGCCGGGCTGCTGGCGCATTGGCAGCAGGCGCTGGTGACCATCGGCTTTCTCGACCCGGCAGCGCCGAAGAAGCTGCTGCCGCGCCTGAACCAGTTGCTCAACCGCGCCCAGCTGACCTCCGAAGAGCTGCACATTCTGCGCGGCATCGCACGGGCGATCGAAACGCTGCCCCGTGCGCGCGGCTGATCGGTCGCCGCTACACTGGACTGCATGTTCAGCCGCCTGCGTGAAGACGTCGCCTGCATCCTCGAGCGCGACCCCGCTGCCCGCTCCACCTGGGAGGTGCTCACCTGCTACCCGGGCCTGCATGCGCTGGTGCTGCACCGGCGTGCACACTGGTGCCGGCAGCACGGGCTGCACT
This sequence comes from Burkholderiales bacterium, assembly GCA_028872015.1. Classification (GTDB taxonomy): domain Bacteria; phylum Pseudomonadota; class Gammaproteobacteria; order Burkholderiales; family Burkholderiaceae_C; genus Rubrivivax. The sequence continues at coordinate 57,331 of JAGWLO010000007.1, forward strand.
GGCTGGCGCGCTTCATCTCGCAGCTGGCGCGCTTTCTCACCGGCATCGAGATCCACCCCGGCGCCACCATCGGCCGCCGCGTCTTCATCGACCACGGCATGGGGGTCGTCGTCGGCGAGACGGCCGAGATCGGCGACGACTGCACCATCTACCAGGGCGTGACGCTGGGCGGCACGGCGCTGGTCAAGGGCGCGAAGCGCCACCCCACGCTCGGCCGCGGCGTCATCGTCGGCGCCAACTCGCAGGTGCTCGGCGGCTTCACGGTGGGCGACGGCGCGCGCATCGGCTCCAGCGCGGTCGTCGTCAAGCCAGTGCCGCCCGGGGCCACCGCGGTGGGGAACCCGGCGCGCATCATCCTGGCCGATGTCGATGTCGCGCGCGAGGCCGCGGCGGCGAAGATGGGCTTCTCGGCCTACGGCGTGACGCTGGGCGACGACCCGGTGTCGCAGGCGATGAAGGGCCTGATCGACAATGCCTCGGGCCACGAGCACCAGATCGCGATGCTGTGGCAGGCGATCGAGAAGCTCTCGCAGCGCGCGCGCGAGCTGCCGGCCGGCGATTGCGTGCCGCAGGATGCGCAGACCACCGAGTGTTTCGACGCCGAGCGGCTGAACCGGCTCGTCAAGTAGCGGCCGGCGGCGCCCGCAGGGCCGACTTGGGCCGGAACGCCTTGCACACGGCGTCGTCCGTCTCGAGGTAGGGCCCGCCGACGAGGTCGATGCAGTAGGGCACCGCGGCGAAGATGCCCGGCACTGGCGGCGTGGCCTGCGGCAGGCCCTGCAGGGTCTCGGCAATGGCCTTCGGCTGCCCGGGCAGGTTGACGATCAGCGCCCGGCCCCGGATCACCGCCACCTGGCGCGACAGGATCGCCGTGGGCACGAAGGCCAGGCTGATCTGCCGCATCTGCTCGCCAAAACCCGGCATCACCTTGTCGGCCACCGCCAGCGTGGCCTCAGGCGTCACGTCGCGCGGCGCCGGGCCGGTGCCGCCGGTGGTGACGACGAGATCGCAGCGCATCGTGTCCACCAGCTCGCGCAGCACGGCGCTGATGCCCGCCTGCTCGTCGGGGATCAGGCGCTCGTGCCACTCGATCGGGTTGCGCAGTGCGCGGCCCAGCCAGTCCTTCAGCGCTGGCAGGCCCTGGTCGGCGTAGATACCGCCGGCGGCGCGGTCGCTGATCGAGACCACGCCGATGCGGACCGGGTCGAAAGCGCTCATGGTTCGGTGCTCGTGGTGCTCAGCAGGGGTCGGATGAACTGGAACAGCTCGCGAAAGCTCTTCGGCTGGCGTGCCTCGGGGCCCAGCGTGGCGGCGTCGCGGCGCGCCGCGCGCACCAGGCTGCGCAGGCGCTGCGCGTCGCTGTCGGGGTGCGCCTGCAGCCAGCGCGGCAGCGCTTCGTCATCGGCGATCAGCTCGGCGCGCCAGCGCTCGGCCTCGTGCAGCGCCAGCGCCTGCCGGGCCGAGCCCAGGGTGGCCGCGGCCACCGCCTCGCGCAGCGCGGCCTCGTCGGCGCCGCGCATCAGCTTGCCCACGTACTGCATCTGGCGCCGCCGGCCTTCGTGCGAACGGGTGCGCCGGTACTGCTCGATCGCATCCCGCAGGGGTTCGGACATCGGCGTCGCGGCCAGCCGCTCGGGCGACAGCCCGGCCACCGCGGCACCCAGCGACTGCAACTCGTGCGACTGCTGCTTGAGCCGGGTCTTGCTGGGGCGGGCATCCGGGCCCTCGGCGGGAGCCGGGTCGTCATCGACGGCCTGGCCGTAGTGGACGTCGATGCCGCGGTGCGGGGCGGCGCGTCGGGGCATGGTGGGCGCGACGGGGCAGTGGTGGAGGGCCAATTATCATCGGGCCCCCAGGCAGCAGGCTCGCGCGACGACCGCCCCCCATGAGTTCTCCACGGACCGATCCCGGCTTCGCCTACCGCACCGAGCAGTTCCAGCAGATCGTCGAGGACACCCTGGCCCTGGCACGCCGGCTCGGCGCCAGCGACGCCGGGGCCGAGGTCAGCGAGGGCGTGGGCCTGTCGGTCTCGGTGCGCAAGGGCGAGCTCGAGAACGTCGAGCGCAACCGCGACAAGTCGCTCGGCGTCAGCGTCTACCTGGGCCAGCGGCGCGGCAACGCCAGCACCTCCGACTTCTCGCCCGCGGCGCTGCGCCAGACCGTGCAGGCGGCCTACGACATCGCGCGCTTCACGGCCGAGGACCCCGCCGCCGGCCTGCCCGACGCGGACGACCTGGCCAGCGCGCACGAGGCCGCGCGCGATCTCGACCTGTTCCACCCCTGGGCCATCGACGCCGCCGCTGCGGCCGAGCTGGCGCGGCGCTGCGAGGATGCCGCGATGCGCGTCGATCGCCGCATCACCAACTCCGAAGGTGCCGGCGTCTCGGTGCAGCAGGCCCATTTCCAGGCCGGCAACACGCGCGGCTTCCGCGGCGGCTACGCCAGCTCGCGCCACACCCTGTCGGTGTCGGTGATCGCCGGCCGCGGCCGGGCAATGCAGCGCGACGGTTGGTACAGCTCGATGCGCGACGCCGCCGAGCTGGCCGCTCCCGAGGCGGTGGGCCGCTACGCGGCCGAGCGTGCGCTGGCCCGGCTGCGCTCGCGTCGCGTGGCCACGGCCGAGGTGCCGGTGCTGTTCGAGTCGACGCTGGCCTCGGGCCTGCTCGGCGCCTTCGTGCAGGCCACCTCCGGCGGCGCGCTGTACCGCAAGACGAGTTTCTTGCTCGACAGCCTGGGCCAGTCGGTGCTGGCGCCGCACATCGACATCGCCGAGGATCCGCACCTGCCCAAGGGCAAGGGCAGCGCCCCGTTCGACGACGAGGGCGTGCGCACGCGCCCGCGCCAGGTGGTGCAGGGCGGCGTGCTGCAGGGCTACTTCCTGTCCAGCTACTCGGCGCGCAAGCTCGGGTTGCGCACCACCGGCCATGCCGGCGGCTCGCAGAACCTGCGCCTGACGAGCCGTCTCACCCGGCCCGGCGACGATCTCGACGCCATGCTGCGCAAGCTCGGCCGCGGCCTGTTCGTGACCGAGCTGATGGGGCAGGGCGTCAACTACGTCACCGGCGACTACTCGCGCGGCGCGGCCGGCTTCTGGGTCGAGGGCGGGCGCATCGTCCACCCCGTGCACGAGATCACCATCGCGGGCAACCTGAAGGCGATGTTCAAGGGCCTGGTGGCGGTGGGGGCCGATGCCTACACGCAGGGCAGCAAGACCGTGGGTTCGGTGCTGGTCGACCGCATGACGCTGGCCGGGGGCTGAGCGGGCGGCACCCCCCGTCCGCAGTCCCGAACGGGTAAACCCCGCCGGGGCCCGCGTAGGCCCCCTCCTAGAATTTTTTGCGGGAGCAGGCCCGTGTGACGAGGCCTGCTCCCGCCACCGATTCAGCACAGGAGACCCCCTCATGGAACGTCGTTCCTTCGTCCGCAGCGCTGGCCTCGCCGGCGTGCTGGCAGCCGGCGCCGCGCCGGCGATCGTGCATGCGCAGGCCAACATCCGCTGGCGCCTGGCCTCGAGCTTCCCGCGGTCGCTGGACACCATCTTCGGCGCCTCGGAGGTGTTCGCCAAGAAGGTGGGCGACATGACCGGCGGCAAGTTCCAGATCAGCACGCACGCCGGGGGCGAGCTGATGCCGCCCTTCGGCGTGGTCGACGGCGTGCAGGGCGGCACGGTGGAGATGGCCCACACCGCGCCCTACTACTTCTTCGGCAAGGACCCCACCTTCGCCATCGGCTGCGCCATCCCGTTCGGCCTGAACTCGCGCCAGATGACGGCCTGGATGTACGAGGGCAACGGCCTGAAGCTGATGCGCGAGTTCTATGCCAAGTACAACATCGTCAACTTCCCCGGCGGCAACACGGGCGCGCAGATGGGCGGCTTCTTCCGCAAGCCCATCCTGTCGCTGGCCGACATGAAGGGGCTGAAGTTCCGCATCGGCGGCTTCGGCGGCAAGGTGATCGAGCGCATCGGCGGCGTGCCGCAGAACATCCCCGGCGGCGAGATCTACCAGGCGCTGGAGAAGGGCACGATCGACGCCGCCGAGTGGGTGGGCCCCTACGACGACGAGAAGCTGGGCCTGAACAAGGTGGCCCCGAACTACGCCTACCCGGGCTGGTGGGAAGGCGGGCCGCAGCTCGATTTCTACATCAACAACAAGGCCTGGGACGCGCTGACACCCGAGTACAAGGCCATCGTCGAGGCCGCCGCCTCGCACGCGCACGTGGACATGCAGGCCAAGTACGACGCCCGCAACCCCGCGGCGCTGAAGCGGCTGGTGGGCACCGGCACGAAGCTGTTCCGCTTCCCGAAGGACATGATGGACGCCGCGTTCAAGGCGTCGATGGACCTGTACAGCGAGCTGAACGCCAGCAACCCGTCGTGGAAGAAGGTGTACGAGGACTACGCCACCTTCCGCCGCGACGAGAACCTGTGGTTCCGCTTCACCGAGGCCACCTTCGACGACTTCATGCAGCAGCAGCGGCTCTGAAGCGCTGCGGGGCCGCCGGCAGCTACCGGCCGCCGGCCTGGTCCCCGCTCCCGGCCTTGGCCTTGTCCTCGCGGTTGGCGCGCAGGATCGCGGCCATCGGATCTTCGTCACCGGCCGCGGCCGCGCTGGCCGAGCCCGCGCCGCTGGCGGCTGCGCCGGGGGCGGCCTGCTGCAGCTGCAGCAGGTCGACCTCGCGCTGCAGCTCGTTCATGTGCACCTTCTCGCCGCCGCGATCGCGCGTGACGATGCCGGGGAAGGCGATGATCAGGCCCACCATCGCGATCTGCACCAGCACGAAGGGCACGGCGCCCCAGTAGATCTGGCCCGTGGTGACGCGGTCGATGCGGCGCCCGGTGACGCGGTCCTGGTAGTCGTCGGTCGGCGCCACGCTGCGCAGGTAGAACAGCGCGAAGCCGAAGGGCGGGTGCATGAACGAGGTCTGCATGTTCACCGCCAGCAGCACGCCGAACCACACCGGGTCGATGCCGAGCTTGATCGCCACCGGGCCGATCAGCGGCACCACGATGAACGACAGCTCGAAGAAGTCGAGGAAGAACGCCAGCACGAACACCAGGATGTTCACGACGATCAGGAAGCCGAGCTGGCCGCCCGGCAGCGAACGCAGCAGGTGCTCGACCCAGACCGGTCCGTCCACGCCCTGGAAGACGAGGCTGAACACGGTCGAGCCGATGAGGATGAAGACGACGAAGCAGGCCAGCTTGAGCGTGGAGTCCATGGCCTGGCGCAGCAGCTTCATGCTCAGGCGCCGGCGCGCGGTGGCCATCGCCAGCGCGCCCACGGCGCCCATGGCGCCGCCTTCCGTGGGCGTGGCCACGCCGAGGAAGATGGTGCCCAGCACCAGGAAGATCAGCCCCAGCGGCGGGATCAGCACGAAGGTGACGCGCTCGGCCATGCGCGACAGCAGGCCGAGCCTGAAGGTCTTGTTCAGCACCGCCAGCGCGAATGCCGCGCCCACGCCGACGCACATCGACACCACGATCAGTTCGTCGGTGGGCATCGTCGCCGGCCGCGTCCGCGCGAACCACAGCGCCAGCGCCACCGAGGCCGCGAACAGCAGGCCCAGCGAGGCCAGGCCCGAGCGCCCGTCGGGCTCGCGGATGGTGCGCGCCTCGGCCGGCAGCGCCGGCACCCATTGCGGGCGCACCAGGCTCACGCCCAGCACGTAGGCCACGTACAGGCCGGTGAGCACGAAGCCGGGCACGAAGGCGCCCTTGTACAGCTCGCCCACGCTCTGGCCGAGCTGGTCGGCCAGCACGATCAGCACGAGGGAGGGCGGGATGATCTGCGCCAGCGTGCCCGACGCGGCGATCACGCCGCCGGCCACGCGCCGGTCATAGCCGTAGCGCAGCATGATGGGCAACGAGATCAGGCCCATCGAGATGACCGAGGCGGCCACCACACCGGTGGTGGCCGCCAGCATCGCGCCCACCAGGATCACCGCGTAGGCCAGGCCGCCGCGGATCGGTCCGAACAGCTGGCCGATGGTGTCCAGCAAGTCCTCGGCCATGCCCGACCGTTCGAGGATCAGGCCCATGAAGGTGAAGAACGGGATCGCCAGCAGCGTCTCGTTCTGCTCGATGCCGAAGATGCGCAGCGGCAGCGCCTGCAGCAGCGCCTCGGGCAGCAGCCCGAGCTGCACGCCCACGAAGCCGAAGAACAGGCCGCAGGCGGCCAGCGAGAAGGCGACCGAGAAGCCGATGAGCAGGAACGCGATCAGGCCCGCGAACATGATCGGGGCCATGTTGGCCGAGACGAATTCCATCACGGCTTGGCCCCTTCGGTCTGGGCGCGCACGAACTCGGCCAGTTCCTCCTCGGCCGTCTTGGCCTGCAGCTTGCGCGTCGGGTCGTCGCAGCGGCCCATCAGGAAGCCGATGCGCTTGATCAGCTCGGACACGCCCTGCAGCAGCAGCAGCGAGAAGCCCAGCGGCACCATCGCATACACGGGCCAGCGGATCAGGCCGCCGGCGTTCTGCGACATCTCGCCGCTGAGGTAGGCCCGCACCACCAGCGGCCAGACGAGGTCGATCACGGTGAGGCAGAAGGGAAACAGGAACAGCACCAGGCAGACGGCCTCGATCGTGATCTGCGTGCGCTTGGAGAAGCGGCCGATGACGACGTCGATGCGCACATGCTCCTGGCGCAGCAGCGTGTAGCCCGCGGCCAGCAGGAACGCGGCCGAGAACAGGTACCACTGCACCTCGAGGTAGGCGTTGGAGCTCATGTCGAAGGCCTTGCGCACGATGGCGTTGAGGGCGCTGATGAGCACCGCGGCCATGATCAGCCAGGCGGCGTAGCGGCCCACGCGCGCGGTGAATGCGTCGATGAGCCGGGACAGCTGCAGCAATGCGGACACGGGAAGACCTCCAGGACGGCGGCGCGCCGCACGGGGAGTCGGGCAGGCGCTGCGCGCGGGGGATTTTGAGGCCGCCTCGGGCGGCCGCAGCCAGGGGTTCGCCGCAGTCGGGCCCCCGGGCATTCCCGGGGGTGGCCGGGCGTCAGAGGCGGCTCGCGGCCTCGTACAGGCGCGCCGAGCGTGCGCCCGACCGGCAGAACGCCAGCAGCGGCCGCGGCAGCTCGTGCAGCAGCGCGGCGAAGGCCGCGATCTCCTCGGGCGACTGCCAGCCGCCGTCGACCGGCAGGTGGCGGTACTGCAGCCCGGCGGCCAGCGCCGCGGCCTCGATCTGCGCGCTGGTGGGCTGGTCGGGGCCGTGCTCGAAGTCGGGCCGGTTGTTGACGACGCTCCTGAAGCCGGCGCGGGCGGCCTCGGCCATCGCCTCGGGCGTGAGTTGCGGGGCGACGCAGACGTCGGCGGCGATGGCGCGGGCGGGCAGGGTGCTCATGGGCGCTACTGTGCCAGGGCTTGCTTGACGGCGGCCGACACCAGGCCCATCTCGGCCTGGCCGGCGAAGCGGCTCTTGGCGGCCGCCATCACGCGGCCCATGTCGGCCGGCCCGCGCGCACCCAGCTCGGCCACCAGTGCGGCCACGGCGGTGCCGATCTCGGCGGCACCCAGCCGCTGCGGCAGGTAGGCCTCGAGCACGGCGAGCTCGGCCGCCTCCTTGGCCACCAGGTCGGCGCGCCCGCCCTGCTCGAAGGCGGCGATCGAATCCCTGCGCTGCTTGACCAGCTTGTCGACGACGGCCACCACGGCAGCGTCGTCGAGCACGATGCGCTCGTCCACCTCACGCTGCTTGAGCGCCGCCAGCAGACCGCGGATGGCGAGCAGCCGGTCCGCGTCGCGGGCGCGCATCGCGGCCTTCATGTCGTCGGTGATGCGGTCCTTCAGGCTCATCGCAAGTCTCGTTGGGGGATTGAAAAAGCCCGCTGCGGGAAACCGCGCGGGCTTGGTTCGGGTGCCGCGGCGGGGGCGGGCTCAGTACAGCTTCTTGGGCAGCTGCATGCTGCGCACGCGCTTGAAGTGGCGCTTCACCGCGGCCGCCTTCTTGCGCTTGCGCTCGGCGGTGGGCTTCTCGTAGAACTCGCGGGCCCGCAACTCGGTCAGCAGGCCGATCTTCTCGATCGTGCGCTTGAAACGGCGCAAGGCAACGTCGAACGGCTCGTTCTCTTTGACGCGGATGGTGGTCATGGGCAAAAGGGGTCGCTGTGAGTAGGCAAGCTCGCTGAGCTCAGCCCCGGAGTATACCGCGCGGGCACGGCCAGGCGACAGGATCAGGCCGCACGGGCGGCGTCGGCCGCTGCGCCGGCACGCGCCGCCCCGAGCACCGGCCCCACGATCACGATGCCGGGGCTGCCCAGCTCCCGGGCGTCGGCGGCCAGCCGCCCGAGCGTGGTCAGGCGGCGCCGCTCGCGCGGCAGGCCGGCGTGTTCGACCAGCGCCGCCGGCGTGGCGGACGCCAGGCCCTGCAGCAGACCGGCCTGGATCTCGTCCAGGCGCGACATGCCCATGTAGATGACCAGCGTCAGGCCTTGCGCCGCGGCGGCCGCCAGCGTGGGCCAGTGGGGGCCGGCGGCGCCTTCGCGCGCGTGGGCCGTGACCAGGATCGCGCCCTGCGCGTGGTCGCGGTGGGTCCAGGGTACGCCCAGCGCAGTGGCCGCCGCCAGACCGGCAGTGATGCCGTTGACGATCTCCACCTCGATGCCTTGCGCGCGCAGGGCTGCGGCCTCTTCGCCGCCGCGGCCGAACACCAGCGGGTCGCCGCCCTTCAGCCGCACCACCTGCTCGCCGGCCAGCGCCGCGCTCACCATCAGGCGCTCGATGAAGGCCTGCGGCGTGCTGCGGCAGCCGCCGCGCTTGCCCACGTGCACCACGCGCAGGCCGGCGCGGCGGCGGCCGCGCAGGGCGCGCTCGAGCACCGCCTCGGAGACCAGGTCGTCCACCAGCAGCAGGGTGGCGCGGCGCACCGTGCGCAGCGCCTTCAGCGTCAGCAGCTCGGGGTCGCCGGGGCCGGCACCGACCAGGGCGCACCAGGGGCGGCGCGCCGCCTTCACGCGCTCAGCTCCAGCGCGCCGCGGCGCTGCGCCAGCGCGGCCGTGGCGGCCACGATCAGCGCCGCCTGGCGCGCCAGCGGCGGCGGTGCCGGGCGCATGCCGCTGAGCACTTCCTGCACGTACACGGCGGTGCAGGCGGCGTCGGTGGCGCGCGGCAGCAGCGGCAGCTCGGTGAGCACGCCGTCCTGCGCCGGCACCGACAGCTCGGGGCGCGCCTCGCCGGCCAGCCAGGTGTCGATGCGGGGCTGGCGCCGCGGGTCGGCCACGGGCTCGCCCTCGGTGCCGCGCAGCAGCACGGCATCGATGCGTTCGCGCTGGGCCCAGGCGCTCATCAGCGCGCCGAATTCGGGGTGGGTGTGGTTGACCAGGCGCAGCGTCGGTGCGCCCTGCACGGGATCGAGCATCTTGGCGACCGTGTGGCCGGGCCCGCGCAGCCCGATGAGCCGCCGCAGGTCGAGCAGCTGCTGCAGCGGCGGGCACAGCACGCCGGTGGGCACGAAGGCGGGCTCCCGGCGCGACCAGGCGCGCGCGATGTCCTGCGGGTGCAGCACCGGCAGCAGCCCGAGGTCGGCCAGGATGGCCGCGCTGGTCACGCGCGTGGGCTCGGCCAGCGGCCCGTGGACCAGCACGTGCAGGCCCTCGCGCGCCAGCCACAGGGCCAGCAGCGGCGTGAGGTTGGGCAGCTTGCGCGAGCCGTTGTAGGACGGGATCAGCACCACCGGGCGCGTGCTGGGCACGGTGACCGAGCGCGCGTGCACGGCCGCCAGAAAGCCCACCAGCTCGTCCAGCGTCTCGCCCTTCATGCGCATCGCCATGACGAAGGCGCCGGTCTCGGCGGCGCTGGCCCGGCCGTCGAGCACGTCGCCCATCACCGCCTCGGCCGCGGCCGCGCTCAAGGCCTGCGATCCGCTCGCGCCGCGGCCGATGGATCTCAGGTGGACGGCGATGCTCATGGGTCTAGCTTGACTGCGGTCAGCGCAATTCGCAAGTTCCCGGTTCGCAAGTTCCGGGCCCGGGCGCTGCCGCCTGGCGTGACGGCAGGGTTCGCGCTCAGGCCGCAGCGCGATCCGCGGCGGCCAGGCGCTGCAGCTCGGGCAGGCACGACCCGCATTGCGTGCCACAGTGCAGCACGGCCTGCATCGCGGCCAGGCGCTGCTCGGCCGGACCCGGCAGCCCGGCCAGCACCTGCACGATGCGAGATTGGCCGACGTCGAAGCAGCTGCACACCTGGGCGTCGCGCGTCGGCGCCGGCCCCGGCGCCTCGGGGCCGGGCGCGAGCAGCGCGCGGCCGTAGGCCTGCGCCGGCGCCTGCCGCTGCAGCAGCGGCGCGATCCAGGCTTCGGCACGCGTGTCGCCGGCCAGCAAGAAGGCGTCCAGCCGCTGCTCGGCACCCGTGCCGGCCAGGCGCACGCTGCGGCGCTGGCCGCGGCGCGGATCGAGGTAATGCAGGGTCTGCATGCCGGCCCCTGCGCTGCCTTCCAGGCCGAACAGCGCGGCCACCTGCGCCACCCGCGCGGCATCGGCCGGCGCAGCCGCGGCGGCGCGAAACAGGACGCCGCTGCGCTCGCGGCCGAAGGGCACGCAGGCGGCGAACGGGAATGCGTCGAACAGCGGCCGCAGGGCCTGGCGCAGCTGGAGCGCCCGCGCTTCGTCGCACCAGGCCAGCGCCACCAGGCGCCAGGGCAGCTCGGCGCGCTCGATGCGCACCGCCGCGTGCTTCAGCTCGGGCTGGCGCGACAGCGGACACAGCGCCGCGGAGGCCAGTACGTTGACGCCGCCGGTGACGAACTCGTCGCCCCAGTGCATGGCGATGAAGGCCTGCGCCGGTGCCACGGTGGCGGTGCCGCGCGCCGGCAGCACCAGCGTGCCGCGGCGCGAATGCAGCGTGACGAGGTCGCCTTCGGCCAGGCGCAGCCGCGCCATCTCCTGCGGGTGCAGGTCGACGCCGGGCTCGGGGGCGTGGCCGAACAGCCGGCCGAGCGTGCCGGTGCGGCTCATGCCGTGCCACTGGTCGCGCAGCCGGCCGGTGTTCAGCGCGTAGGGATGGCGCGCGTCGCGCGGCTCGGCGGTGGGCCGGTAGGGCAGGTCGGCGAAGCGTGCGCGGCCGTCGGCGGTGGCGTAGCGGTGGTCGGTGTACAGGCGTTCGCGGCCGGCGCCGGCGCCGGTGGGGTAGGGCCAGCACGCGGGCCCGGCGTCCAGCTGGTGCCAGCTCAGGCCAGTGATGTCGAGGTCGCGGCCGCGCGTGCTCTCGCGGTGCTCGTTCCAGATCGCCTCGGGGCCTTCGTAGTCGAACAGCGATGGCCGGCCCGGCCGCAGATGCGGCTCGAGCCGGCGCGCGAAGTCGCAGGCGATCTGCCAGTCGGCGCGCGCCTGGCCCGGGGCCGGCACTGCGGCGCGCACGCGGCTGATGCGGCGCTCGCTGTTGGTCACCGTGCCCTCCTTCTCCCCCCAGCTGCTGGCCGGCAGCAGCAGGTGGGCGTGGCGCGCGGTGGCGGTGCCGGCGAACGCCTCCTGCAGCACCACGAACTCGGCCCGCTCGAGCGCGCGGCGTACCGTGGCCTGGTCGGGCAGCGATTGCGCGGGGTTGGTGCAGGCGATCCACAGCGCCTTGATCTCGCCTTCGGCGGCAGCCTGGAACATCTCCACCGCGGTCTTGCCCGGGGCCGCCGGCACGCTGTCCACGCCCCAGAGCCGCGCCACCTCGGCGCGGTGCGCCGGGTTGGCCAGGTCGCGGTGCGCCGACAGCAGGTTGGCCATGCCGCCGACCTCGCGGCCGCCCATCGCATTGGGCTGGCCGGTGAGCGAGAACGGGCCCGCGCCGGGTCGGCCGATCTGCCCCGTGGCCAGGTGCAGGTTGATCAGTGCCGCGTTCTTGGCCGTGCCGCTGCTGCTCTGGTTCAGGCCCTGGCAGTACAGGCTGAGTGCCGCCCGCGCCTGGCCGAACCAGCGTGCCGCCTGCACCAGGTCGGCTTCGCGCAGGCCGGTGATGCGCGCGGTCTCGCGCGGCGTGAACTCGCGCACGCGGTCGCGCAGCGCGCCGAACCCCTGCGTGTGCGCGGCGATGAAGGCGCTGTCGGTGAGGCCTTCCCACAGCAGCAGGTGCAGCAGCCCGTGGAACAGCGCCACGTCGGTGCCCGGCAGCAGCGCCAGGTGCAGGTCGGCCTGCGCCGCGGTCTCGGTGCGGCGCGGGTCGACCACGATCACGCGCAGCTGCGGATGGGCCCGCCGCGCGTCCTCGATGCGCCGGTACAGCACCGGATGCGCCCAGGCGGTGTTGCTGCCGGCGATGAACAGCAGGTCGGCATGGTCGACATCGGCGTAGCACGCCGGTGGCGCATCGGCGCCCAGGGTGAGCTTGTAGCCGGCCACCGCGCTGCTCATGCACAGGCGCGAGTTGCTGTCGATGTTGTTGGTGCCGATCAGGCCCTTGGCGAGCTTGTTGAAGACGTAGTAGTCCTCGGTCAGCAGCTGGCCCGAGATGTAGAAGCCGACGGCGTCGGGCCCGTGGCCGGCGATGACGGCGGCGAAGCGTTCGGCGGCATGGTCCAGCGCCGCGCCCCAGCCGATCTCGCGGCCGTGCAGCCGGGGCTGGCGCAGTCGCTGGTGCAGCGTGATCGGCGCGCTGGCCGTCAGGTGCAGCGACTGGCCCTTGGTGCACAGGCGGCCGAAGTTGGCCGGGTGCTCGGGGTCACCGCGCACGCCGGTGATCTGTCCCCCGTCGCTCTCGATCACGACGCCGCAGCCGACGCCGCAGTACGGGCAGGTGGAGCGGGTCTGGCTGATCACGCCGCGGCCAGCTCGGTCGCGTCCAGGAACACCTGGCCGTCCACCAGCCGCACCGCGAAGGGCCGGACGCAGCCGGCATCGGGTGCGCAGGCCCGGCCGCTGTCCAGGGCGATGGTCCAGTTGTGCAGCGGGCAGGCCACGCTGCGGCCGAACACGATGCCCTGCGACAGCGGCCCGCCCTTGTGCGGGCAGTGGTCGAGCAGGGCGTACACCTCGTCCCGGGCGTTGCGGAACACCGCCACCGCCGGGCCCTGCGCGCGCTCCACGCGGCGGGCACCCAGCTGCGGGATGTCCTCGAGCCGGCAGACCGGCATCCAGGCCGCCGTCATACCGCCCCCACGGGCTTGAACTGGCGCAGGTCGACCCCGGCCTTGTCGAACTCGAACCACGGGTCGGGCTCGCCGTCGAGGCTGAACTGCAGCTTCGCCCACAGCGCGCGGCGGCCCTCGCCGTCGTCGAGGATGCGGCGCTTGACATGGTCCAGTCCCACGCGGCCGACGTAGTGCACGGTGCGCTCGAGGTACCAGCCTTCCTCGCGGTACAGCTGCAGGAAGGCGCCGCTGTACTCGAGCACCTCGTCGGCGGTCTTGAGCTTGCACAGGAACTGCGCGACCTCGGTCTTGATGCCGCCGTTGCCGGCGACGTAGATCTCCCAGCCCGAGTCGACGCCGATCACGCCCACGTCCTTGATGCCGGCCTCGGCACAGTTGCGCGGGCAGCCGCTCACCGCCAGCTTCACCTTGTGCGGCGCGTACATGCGCCACAGGGCGCGCTCGAGGTCCTGGCCCATCTGCGTGCTGTCCTGCGTGCCGAAGCGGCACCACTCGCTGCCGACGCAGGTCTTCACCGTGCGCAGCGCCTTGGCATAGGCGTGACCGCTGGGCATGCCCAGGTCCTGCCAGACCGCCGGCAGGTCTTCCTTCTTCACGCCCAGCAGGTCGATGCGCTGGCCGCCGGTGACCTTGACGGTGGGGATCTTGTACTTGTCCACCGCGTCGGCGATGCGGCGCAGCTCGCCGGCCGTGGTCTCGCCGCCCCACATCCGGGGGATCACCGAGTAGGTGCCGTCCTTCTGGATGTTGGCGTGGCTGCGTTCGTTGATGTAGCGGCTCTGCGGGTCGTCCTGCGCTTCCTTGGGCCAGCTGCTGAGCAGGTAGTAGTTGATGGCCGGGCGGCAGCTGGCGCAGCCGTCGGGCGTGCGCCAGCCCAGGCTGCGGTAGACGCTGTCGATGGTCAGCAGGTGGTCCTTGCGGATGGCCTCGCGCGCTTCCTGGTGGCTGACGTCGGTGCAGCCGCACATCGCCTTCTTGGCCGGCGACCTGGAGTAGTCGCCGCCGGCGGTGAACATCAACAGCTGCTCGACCAGGCCCGTGCACGAGCCGCACGAGGCGCTGGCCTTGGTCTGCTTGCGCACCTCTTCCAGCGTGAACAGGCCCTGGTCCTTGATGGCCTTGCAGATGGTGCCCTTGTCGACGCCGTTGCAGCCGCAGACCTCGTCGAGGTCGGACATGGCCACCGCGCGGGTCTGGCCCTCGTGGCCGACGTCGCCGATGTTGCTCTCGCCGAACATCAGCTTGTCGCGGATGTCGCCCACGCTGCGGCCGTCGCGCAGCAGCTTGAAGTACCAGCTGCCGTCGACGGTGTCGCCGTACAGGCAGGCGCCGACCAGCTTGTCGCCCTGGATGACCAGCTTCTTGTAGACGCCGGCGTAGGGGTCGGACAGCACGATCTCCTCGGTGCCTTCGCCGCCGCTGAAGTTGCCGGCGCTGAAGAGGTCGATGCCGGTGACCTTGAGCTTGGTGCTGACCTGGCTGCCGGTGTAGCGGCCGATGCCGAACTGCGCCAGGTGCGTGGCGCAGACCTTGGCCTGCTCGAACAGCGGTGCCACCAGGCCGTAGGCGACGCCGCGGTGGGCGGCGCACTCGCCCACGGCGTAGACGCGCGGGTCGGTCACCGTCTGCAGCGTGTCGGTGACGGCGATGCCGCCGCGGCCGTCGCCCGCGCAGTGCAGGCCGATCTTCAGCGCCAGCGCCGTGTTGGGGCGGATGCCGGCGGCCATCACCACCAGGTCGGCCGGCACCTCGGTGCCGTCCTTGAAGCGGACCGCGCGCACGCGGCCGCCTTCGCTGCCCAGCAAGGACTCGGTCTGGGCGCCGATCATGAATTTCAGGCCGCGCTCCTCCAGCGACTTCTGCAGCAGCCGGCCGGCCACGTCGTCGAGCTGCCGCTCCATCAGCCACGGCATGATGTGCACCACCGTCACCTGCATGCCGCGCTTGGCCAGGCCGTTGGCCGCTTCCAGCCCCAGCAGCCCGCCGCCGATGACCACCGCGTGGCGGTAGCGCGTGGCGGCGTCGATCATGGCCTGCGTGTCGGCAATGTCGCGGTAGGCGATCACGCCCTGCAGCTCCTTGCCGGGCACCGGCAGCACGAAGGGGTTGGAGCCGGTGGCGATCAGCAGGCGGTCGTACTCGGCCTGCACCTGCACGCCGTGACCGTCGACCGCGGCGACGATGCGCTTCGTGCGGTCGATGCCGACCACGGTGTGGCCCAGGTGCAGCGTGATGCCGTGCTCGGCGTACCAGGGCAGCGGGTTCAGCACGATCTGCTCGATCGTCTGCTCGCCCGCCAGCACCGGGCTGAGCAGGATGCGGTTGTAGTTGGGGTGGGGCTCGGCGCCGAAGACGGTGATGTCGTACAGATCGGGCGCGATCCCGAGCAGTTCTTCCAGCGTGCGCACGCCGGCCATGCCATTGCCGACGAGCACCAGACGCAACTTCTTCATGATGTGGACCTCCGGGCAGACGGGACGTCCGCGCGCCAGACTGGCGACGCTGAACGTGGCTGCGCACGTCGGTGTGCACGGCGGCCGAACGTCGCGCGCCAGCGCGCTTCGGCCTCGTGACGCGCCATCGCGCCACCTCATAATCGGAAGCAGGTTTCATGCCTATGACTGCCGCGCCGCCCCCCTGCATTCCATGGCCCAACTTAGGGGCCAGAATCGGCCTCCTGCTTGTAC
This sequence comes from Burkholderiales bacterium, assembly GCA_028872015.1. Lineage (GTDB taxonomy): Bacteria > Pseudomonadota > Gammaproteobacteria > Burkholderiales > Burkholderiaceae_C > Rubrivivax. Next base: position 73,092 of record JAGWLO010000007.1, read on the forward strand.
TCAGCCGAGCGCACCACCAAGATCGGGCATCGGTCGCAGTATTGGTGCAGCCGTCCTGCGCCTCCCGCCTGCCATGAACACCGTGCTCGATCTGGCTCCGTTGCCGCCGCTGGCGGGCGCCGAGTTGCAGCGGCTGCTCGCCACGCTGCTGCCGGACTTGCTCGACCGCGCAGGCCAGCTGCTGGCCGTCAAGAGCCTGGCCAGTGGTCGCTACGTGCACGTCAACCCGGCACTGGCGGCCTGGCTCGGTCGGCCCGTCGCCGAGGTGCTGGGTTGCACCGATGCCGAGCTGTTCGAGCCCGGCGTGGCGCTGCTGCTGCGGGCGGCCGACCAGACCGCGCACGCCCAGGCGAAGCCGCTGGTGAGCGAGCACCGCCTGGAGCGCGCCGGCGCGCGCCACGAGTTCTCGGTGCTGCGTCTGGCTGTGGCCGCCGATGCCGGGGGCCCGGGGTGGCTGTGCAGCGTGTGGACACCCCTGGGCGCAGAGCGTCAGCGCGAGGCCACGCTGCAGGCGGCGCTGGCCCAGATCGAGCAACAGCAGCAGGCGCTGGAGATGCTGCGCCGCGAGCTCGCCGACCAGGCCCTGCGCGACCCGGCGTCGGGCCTGTACCGGCGCGCCAACTTCGAGGACCAGTTGCGGCGCGAGGCCGACCTGTCGCTGCGCGAGCACCGCGAGTTCGCCATCGTTTTCATCGAGCTCGACCCGCTGCCGCCCAAGGTGCTGGCCTTCGGCGACGCCGGCCGCCAGCGCGTGCTCGAGGCGCTGGGCCGGCTGCTGCGCGGCGGCACGCGGGCCATGGACGCCTCGTGCCGCTACGACGAACAGCGTTTCGCGGTGCTGCTGTCGGGCGTGGGCCTGGCCACCGCGCATGCGCGCATGGAGAGCCTGCGCCGCAAGTGCGCCACCGAGATCGTGGTCCACGAAGGCCAGGACCTCGGCTTCAGCGTCGCCATGGGCGTGGCGAGCTTCCCCCACACGGCGCACACCCACGAGGACCTGGTGGCGGCTTGCGATGCCGCGCTGGCCGAGGCCCGGCGCCGCGGCGGCAACCTGGTCACGCTGGCCGCCATCCGCTTCGAGACGGCGGGCTGATTCAACGCCCGCCGGGGCCGTCCAGCAAGGCCAGCACCGCCCGCCATTCGGCGTCGCTGACGGGCGTGATCGACAGCCGGTTGCCCCGGCGCAGCACCGGCATCGTCGCCAGCGCCGCTTGCGCGCGCATCTCGGCCAGCGACAACAGCCGCGTCTTGCGTTCGAGCGCCACGTCGATCTGCAGCCAACGCGGCTGCGCCGGCGTGGCCTTCGGGTCGAAGTAGGGGCTGGCGGGATCGAACTGCGTCGCGTCGGGCTGCGCGCGGCCGGCGATGCGGGCCAGCCCGGCAATGCCCGGTTCGGGGCAGGACGAGTGGTAGAAGAGCACCCCGTCGCCGGGCTGCATCAGGTCGCGCATGAAATTGCGCGCCTGGTAGTTGCGCACCCCGGTCCAGGGCAGCGTGCCGAGCGGCGCACGGACGAGGTCGTCGATCGACGCCTCGGCCGGCTCGCTCTTCATCAACCAATGGCGGCGG
>JAGWLO010000138.1 GCA_028872015.1 Burkholderiales bacterium
ACGTCAACGGCCCAGGGCCGGACGCGAAGCACCCCATCGATCACATTGGCAGGATTCAACCCACCAGACAAAACGACCGGAAGGGGCACGCTTGCTGGAATCAGTGACCAATCGAAGACCTTCCCGCCCCCGCCGTAACCCTCGACGTAGGCGTCGAGCAGCAGGGCTTGCGCGCTGCCAAAGCGCTGCGCGAAGTCTAGCAAATCGACCCCCGGCACCATGCGCAGCGCCCGCAGGTACGGCCGGCCTGCGGCGATGCATTGCGCGGGCGTCTCGTCGCCATGAAACTGCAGCAGCGCCTGGGGCAGCGCTTCGGCTGCCAGTCGCAGCTCGTGCGGCGAGGCGTCGACGAACAGCAGCACCGGCGTGACGAAGGGCGGCAGGCGCGCGATGAGCTCGCCGGCGCGCGCCAGGCTGACGTGGCGCGGGCTCCTGGCGTAAAGCACGAAGCCCAGGGCGTCGGCCCCGGCGTCGATGGCGTCGTCGACATCGGCCTCGCGCGTGAGGCCGCAGATCTTGATGCGGGTGCGGGTCATCGCAGGCCAGGCGTTAAGGCAGCCAGTCCATCGCGGGCGTGTGCCCGGGCAGGTTCCAGGCCGCATCGTAGTAGGGCCCGACGAAATACAGCCCGGCGGCCGGGAAGGTGGGCGCTGCGGCCTCGCGCGAGCGCGCGGCCAGCACGTCGGCCAGCCAGCCGGGCGCATGCTGGCCGCTGCCCACCGCCACCAGGCAGCCCACGATGTTGCGCACCATGTGGTACAGGAAGGCACTGGCGTCGAAGTCGAAACGCCAGTAGGCGCCACGGCGGCCGATGTCGATCGCGTGCAGGGTCTTCACGGGCGTCGGCGACTGGCAGTCGGCCGCCCGGAACGCGCTGAAGTCGTGCTCGCCGATCAGGTGTGCCGCAGCGGCCCGCATCGCGTCGCCGTCGAGCGGCCGGAAGACCCAGCCCACCAGCCCCTGCTCGAGCGCGGGGCGCACCGGCGACTCGAGGATCACGAAACGGTAGCGGCGGCCGCGCGCGCTGTTGCGGGCATGGAAGCCGGCCGCCACCGGCCGGCACCACTGCACGGCAATGTCGGCCGGCAAGTGGCGGTTGGTGCCTCGCACCCATGAGTAGGGCTCACGGACCAGCACCGTGTCCAGGTGCACGACCTGGTTCAGTGCGTGCACGCCGGCATCGGTGCGGCCGGCGCAGACGGTGCCGATGGCCCCCGGCGGTTCGTCGGCAAAGGCGGCCAGCGCGCGCTGCAGCGCGTCCTGCACGGTGCGCCCGCCGGGCTGCGACTGCCAGCCGTGGTAGGCCTGGCCGCGGTAGCTCAGGCCCAGCGCCAGGCGCCGGGGCTCGCGTTCAGGCAAGCTTGTCCAGCATGCCCTGCGCCTTCTGCTTGAGCGCGCCATCGGCCTTGGCGATGACTTCTTCGAGCAGGTCGCGCGCGCCTTCGAGATCGCCGATCTGGCGGAACTCTTCGGCCAGCTCCATCTTGCGCGCCAGCGGCGCGGCATCTTCGGGCTCGGGCGCGGTGAGCGATTCGCCGCCGATGGAGAAGTCGCCGAAGTCGAGCCCGCCACCGGGCGCCGGCAGTGGTGCCGCGGGTGGCTTCAGGGCCACCGTGGGCTCGTCGTGCGACAGCGAGGCGAGATCGAAGTCGAGTCCGCCGTCGTCCGCCACCGAAGCCGGCTCGGGCGGTTGCACCGGCATCGTGGCCGGCCCCGGGTCGCGCTGGCGCAGGTCGAGCGTGGGCTCGTCCAGCGCAATGTGCGCGCCGGTGCCGAAGGGCTGCGTCATCTCGGCCGGCGTGGGTGGCGCCAGCGCCTGGTCGTCGGACACAGGGGCGTCGAGCCCCAGATCGAGATCGACGCCCTGCTCGGGGGCGCGATCGAGCGTGGCATCGGCCGCAGGCTGGAACAGCGGCGAGCTCGCCTGCACCGTGTGCGGCACGGTCGATGCACCCAGCGGCTCGAACACCTGCCCGGTGGCGCCCACCACCAGCTGCGGGCTGGCACCGGGCTGGTACATCGGGTTCTCGGGGTCGATGCCCAGACCCAGCGACTGTGCCTTGGCCCAATCCTCGCCCTCGCCACGGGTGAGATTGAACACCTGGCTGGCGAGCAGCTCGAAGGCCTTGGCGTCGCGTCGCTTGGCATACACCTCGAGCAGCTTGGTGCGGATCGCCATCCGGTCGGGCGTGGCCCGCATCGCCTCTTTCAGGATCTCTTCGGCCTGCAGGTCGCGGCCATAGGCCAGGTAGACATCGGCCTCGGCCACCGGATCGACATCACCGATGGCATCCAGCTGCGACAGCGAATAGCTCATCGACGACGAGCTCGAGCTGCTGACCGGCGCCTCGCGGGTGTCGATGCGCTGGCCGCCGCTGGCGCCGAAGAACGAGTCGGGCTGCAGCCGGCTCTCGAGGAACGAGGTCTCGCCCGCCGGGCGGCGGGAGCGGCTGCGCAGCTTGTAGGCACCCAGGCCGGCCAGCAGCACGACCAGCACGCCGGCGGCCGGAAGCAGCAGGGGGTTGTCGAGCAGGCTGTCCAGCAGGCTGGGTTCGGGCAGCGGGGCGGGCGCAGCGCGCCGGGGGGCCGCGGCCGACGCGGCCATCGGCGGCGTGCCGCTTGCGGAAGCGGGTGTGGCGGACGGCCGAGGCACTGGCACCGCGGCCACAACCGTGGGCGCGGTCGCTGCGGGCGGCACCGTCGTGGGCGCGGCCGTGGGGCCGGGTGCTGGCGCAGGTGCCGGGGCAGCCGCCACGGCCACCGCCGGCGGCGCGCCGGGCGTGGCCGCGTTCTGCAGCTTCTTCAATTCGTCGACGTTGCGCGCCAGCTCGGCCAGCCGCGCCTGCGTCGCCTGGGCTTCGGCCTGCCTCGACAGCCGGGCTTCGGGCGCCGAGGCCTGGACGCCGCCTTGCGTCAGGCGCAGGCGGTCGGGCGACGTGGCCGTGGCCTGCTTGCGATCGTTCACGCGGGCCTGCACCTGCCCCTGGTCCTGCCGCGCCGACGCCGGCTCGGCCACCGCGGTGGTGGCGCCCGCCAGGCGGCGGCGGTAGGTATCGAAGTCGGCGCTCTGGGCCACGATCAACTCGTGCGCCTGCTGCGTCGACACCTTGGCGGCCTCGTCGGCCGTAGGCACGCTGAGCACGGCACCGCTCTTCAGGCGGTTCATGTTGTCGCCCATGAAGGCCTGCGGGTTGCCGCGGAACAGCGAGACCAGCATCTGATCGAGCGAGATACCCGGCTGCTGCGTGCGGGCCGCGATGCCGGTGAGCGTGTCGCCGGTACGCACCTTCACCTCGGCAATGCCGCTGCGGCGGCCGGCGGCCGCGACGGGTGCGGCCGTCGGCGCCGCCGGCGCAGCACGCGGCGCCGGCGCCGGGCG